>NZ_DAMBWA010000015.1:0-114025 GCF_032052675.1 Pseudescherichia sp. | reverse complement strand
CTTCAGGTGTTAGTGTCCTTAGGATGTGGGGGTTCGAGTCCCCCCCCTCGCACCACTTATCTTGCACTCCCCTGGCACCACCTCTCCTGCTTCACACCATCTTCACACTCATTATCACCAGCACTATTCCGCCAATCAGAGCAATACCCGACGGCAGCAGCACAAAGTGGCGCAGACGCTTGTGGTAGAGCATAGCGGGCGTTAACAGCAGTCCGGGCACAATAACCGCACGCCACGCATCAGCAGAGAGATCGGCACACGCCAGTCCGAGCGCAACGACCCCTGATAATACGAATCCCCACCCGCTTTCCAGCACGCGCTGCAACATGCTTCCATCCCCACGCTGATAATGATAACCAATATCATATGATATGTTTTCTCATTTGTCAGCATCCGGCGCCTGCACTGTGTGAACTTTCTACATCTGTTAATGACAGACATTCATGAAGGTGATAAATTGTGCGCCTCGGAAAAATACATAACAATTTCTACCGCTTTTTCGCGACCTTTTATTCACGCGTTATTTCTCATTTTGCCAACCATAACGTTTTATATATTGCAGATTAATAACGACATTACACATGACAGCACAATCCTGGCATAACCTCTGTAACAAGAAATATCAATTATCGCTGCGATTATTCTTTTTTCTCAATGCCGTCTCGGCCCTCTTTTCCTGGCTGCTGCCCCTAAGCAGCGCGAAGAGCGTGACGCTGCCGCTCGCGCTGCTCTTCATGGCAAGCGTCACGCTGCTGCTGTGGCATAGATGGCAAGCAGAAAAGAAAATAAATATTCCTCTCATCTCGCTCTTATTTGGCTGCCTGTGGGCGTGGCATGTTAGCGTGAAATATTCCGCTGTTGGCCATGAGGATCCGGCTTATCTTTTAACTGCGTTGTTAAGCGTATTATTTATTGGCACTATCGCTTTCTCTAACAATATCAGCGCGTTTATGTTGCATTCGCTGCCAGTAAGCCTGGCCTGCCTCTGGCTGACCGACGGTAGCGCCTGGCTAAGGGTGCTCTACTGCTTCGCTCTGCCGGTGGTCGGGATCACTTTCCAGCATGTTATTCAGCGTCGTAATGATAGCTTTGCCCAGGATCTCATGTACAAGCTGTTGGACGAGCGCAAGACGTTGAACGATTTAAGCATGCTCGATCCGCTGACCGGCCTCTATAATCGCCGCGGCCTGCAAAATAAGATCGATAACCTGCTAATGCACGATGACGGCAGACAGTTCGTGCTGCTGCTGGATATTGATCACTTCAAAGCTTACAACGACCACTACGGCCATATGATGGGGGACCAGGCGCTGATCCGCGTCTCTGCGGCCATCCGTGACGCGGTGCGCTCCCGGGATATCGTTGCCCGCTTCGGTGGTGAAGAGTTTATGATCTTGCTGAGCGATGTCGATCTGGAGCACGCCCGGACCACTGCCGAGCGCATTCGCCAGCAGGTTTTCGATCTCAAGATCCCGCATATGTTCAATGAGAGCGTGGCAACCAACGTCACGGTAAGCATCGGTATTGCTCCCCTGCTGAACGAAGATATTGAGGATGCGTTAGGCAAAGCGGATAAAGCGCTGTACGAAGCGAAGCATCTGGGCCGCAACCATATTCTGGTCAGCGGCGACCTGCAGATGGCGTAAACAAAAAACAGGCGGGCATTTTGCGACAAAAATGTTGCGCTTGTTCCTGCTGGTGGTTAGGATTGGCAATCATTATCATTTAGATTCCGGTCTAATCTCCTATGGCGCAACGTTCCGAACTGCTGGCAACCGATCTTATCTGGCGAACGCCGCTGCACAGCGCTGCGCCAACGCTTGCCGATGCTGTACGCGAAACGATGTCCAGCCAGCGTCCGCACATGCTGGAGATTATCCGCCTCGATGAGCCACCGCCGCATCAGGCCATGACCCTGGCCCAGTGGCAGCGCCCCGCCGCGCTGCGTACGCTGCTGGCTGACTACTCCGATCATATCTACCGCAACCAGCCGCACCTGCCGCGCGAGGGGAAACCGCTTATTTCGCTGTGGGCGCAGTGGTACCTTGGCCTGCTGGTTCCGCCGCTGATGCTGGCCCTGCTGGCGCACGACACGGCGCTGGATGTCTCCCCGGAACATTTTCATGTTGAGTTCCATGAGACAGGCCGCGCGGCCTGCTTCTGGACCGACGTGCATGCCGATCGCTACACCACGCTGTTGGACGATCGCGGACGCATTGAGAAGCTGATCGTCTCGGCGATGCTGCCAGTAGTCCAGGCGCTGGAGGCCACCGGTGAGATCAACGGCAAGCTCATCTGGAGCAACACGGGTTATCTCATCAACTGGTATCTGAACGAGATGAAGCCGCTGCTCGGTGATGCCAGAGTCAGCGCCCTCCGCCAGCTCTGCTTCTTCGATAAAACGCTGGCGAACGGCATGGATAACCCACTCTGGCGCACCGTCGTGCTGCGTGAAGGCGTGCTGACGCGTCGTACCTGCTGTCAGCGCTACCGCCTGCCGGATGTCCAGCAGTGCGGCGACTGTACGCTTAAATAACCCCTACGCGATCTGCTGACTCTCACCCTCTGTACGCTGTGACTCCTGTGCTTCCTGCTCCAGGAGCTGCTTCTCGTAGACCTTAAAGAACGGGAAGTAGATCACCGCAGAGACCGCCGCCAGCACAACCACCAGGATGGCCGCCCGATAGTCCCAGCCCAGAGCCCAGGCCGCCCCAATCGGTGCCGGTGCGGTCCAGGGGACCACGGCAATCACCCGGCCAATCAGATCCATCTTCATTGCACCCCAGGCGATCACCGAGTTGACCAGCGGCGCGAGCAGGAAGGGAATGAAAAAGACCGGGTTCATCACGATGGGCGTACCGAAGATAACCGGCTCGTTGATGTTAAAGAAGCTGGGGACAATGCTGAGCCGACCGATAGATCGCAGGTGTACGGATCGGCTGCGCAGATAGCAGATCACCAGCCCCATTGTCGCCCCGGAACCCCCGACCACGATAAAGAACGTCCAGAATGCTTCCATAAAGATGTGCGGCAGCGGCGCACCCTGGGCCAGCGCGGTCTGGTTCATCCCCAGGTTGGTTAACCAGAACATCTGCAGCATGCCGGAGACGATAGCCGCCCCGTGGATACCGGCGAACCACAGCAGGTGACCAATCAGCACCGCCAGCAGGATAGCAGGCAGCGAATCCGCGGCGGCCACCAGAGGCTTAAACAGGGCCATAATGGCCTGCGGGATCAGTACCGAGAACTCCGACTGAATAAACAGGCTCAGCGGGTAGAGCGTCAGTACCACTACCAGCACCGGGATCAGCAGATCAAACGAATTTTTGATCATTGGCGGAACCTGATCCGGCAGGCGGATACCTATGTTGCGCGCTTTCAAGAAGCGCATCATCTCCACACAGTAGATAGCGACCAGGATAGCGGTAAAGATCCCGGTGCCCCCCAAACTATGCACCGGCAGCGCGCTCTCGGTTTTTGGTGCGGCAACCAGCAGAAAGGCCATCAGCGAAAGCATGGCACACATGAAGGGATCGAGCTGGTGTGACTTGACGTAGTGCTTACCCAGGTTATAGGCGATGGCGGCACAGATGTAGATCGACATGATCCCCATCGTCATGTCAAACGGCGTGAGGATCCGCCCCTCATACTGCTTTGCCAGATCGAGCCAGCCACGAGCAAAGCCCCAGGTGGTATCCGGTGAGAAGGGGGGATAGGCGAAAATGAGCAAGAAGGATCCGACAATCATAAAGGGCATTGCCGAGATAAAACCATCACGAATTGCCATCACATGGCGCTGGGCAGAGATGCGTCCGGCGATGGGGCTGACATAGTTTTCAACAAAACGGAAGATCAGGTTAAACGCAGCGTGGTTGGCAGACATTTTGGCTCTCCGGTCAGGCGAAAGATGGAATGGCAAAATGAGTATCAGTCTGCGATCTGTACTGTGCAACCGGTTACTGTAACCGGTTTCCATGATTGTGAAGAGGATCGATAATCGGCCTATCCCACTGTGAATAACCAGGATTTACCTCACAGTCAGGCCGGTATCCGTCGTTGGGGTGCCGTGGGATCGTTCAGTGTTTTTTGCATCTGTATAAGAATGTCCGCAGCATAGAGCAGCTCTGCATCGGTGCGTACACCCAATTTCACCATAAGACTAAGCTTATAGGCGCGAATGAGTTTGATATTGCGTCTGGAGTAGTGGGCAATATCCGTAGTCGAGTAGCCCTCAGTGGTATAGTAAATAATGTCGCGCTCCGCCTGGCTTAGCATCCGGTCATAGCTGTAGTACCAGAGGTTGAGCACGATATCATTTAGCGGTTGGCTATCGTTAAGCCACTTCCACAGCTGCTCTTGCAGCATCTCCAGCGGTGTTGTTTTGCTGATAATACCGTGCGGTGTGGTTGGTGAAAAACGGCTTATCAGCCGCTGCTCCATCTCATTTCCGGCCAGCACAATGCGCTGCCTGTCGGGGTAGTGCCTCTCCATATGGTTCAGCGCTTTAAGACATGCTAACCGCTGTGCTCTGATACCCGATAGCGAGTAGATCAGCGAAATGAAAGGCGTCCACACCATTGCGCTGAGAAACGTAGAGTAATCTTTAAAAAAATGAAACTGAAAGCGTTCGTCCGCCGTTTGGGAAAATAGCTGCTTTAGACCAATCTCACTTATGGCACATTGTTCAATAATGGCAACGTGTTTTCTTGTTCCGCTGTTTTCCATTTTCCATCATCTCCGTACGTTTTATTTAAATTCAGTATACTCGCGCCCTGACTGCTATTAATCCACGCAAATAATTCAGCATTACTGCGTAAAGAGAGGCGTCGCATGGCGCTATTTTTTTGCGCGCTAACCGTTTTATTGCTCTTTTTGAGCATGGCTGCAATTTGATTAATACCCCATCCTTTACTAATAAGTCGTAATACCTGTCGCTCTGAATAAGTTAAAGATACTGGAAGTGCGTTTTCACTCTCGGTTTCGTAAACATGAGGAGACAATAGCGCCTCGCTCACTCTCCCCGCGCGACGGCTACCGCTACGGATTGCATTAATAATACCGTCAATAGGCTCCATACTCGAAAGCAGCGTACTCTCCGAACGTAAAAGGAGCTCGACTGCCATCGGGTAAATTTGCAGGGGAACCATAAAAATCCAATGAGTTTCAGTAAGATGAACCATCATCGCGGCGTATTCCCTGCAGGCACTGCGCGCCTTATGCAGATCGTTGGTCAGATCGACAATGACGATGCTTGCGCGCTGTAGCAAAGAGAAATTCGTCTCCTGTTGGGTTGCGCAGCAGATCACTTCATACTCATGAAGTGAGTCTTCCATAATAGCGACAAGGCCTCGCTGTATTATTGGCGCTCGGCTTATTACTACGGCGCACCTGTATTTTTCTGGCAACATATCACCTCCGCTTCCATTCGTGAACTCTGGGTTATTCATTCATTTGGATAAGGTTTATGAATAAATCAATAACTCTATAAATCTTTACATGACATACGTTCCGTAGGCTAAGCCCAGGATATAATTTATTTGTTACTCTTTTATCATACAGAGGATATCCACCCCTTAAAGGAGGGTTCTTTTATCCCTACGCTAATATTGCACATCTTCGTTAAAAAAAATAATGGCTGACACGTTAAAAAATTACAATATAGAGTAAGCAAATTTAAATATATACATAGCATGAATAATAAAAGAGATGTCTAAAGGCTGAGCGAGGGATGGGCGCGGATCAAATAGTGACGCTCACGATAAATTGATTTATTAGCTAAATATTGATCTATCACAGCACCGGGCGGGTAGCACATTGTGTTAAAAATAGGTTTTCTATTTCGCCACATTGGCATAGTGCTACGCGACCAGGGCAACTCATGCAAGCAGATCGGGATAAACAGCGGGCCGTAACGCGACTGTGCATTCAGTGCGGTCTTCTCTTATTACAGCACGGCGCAGAGAGCGCGCTGGTGGAGGAGCTCTCTACCCGGCTCGGCCTGGCGCTGGGAATGGACAGCGTTGAAAGCGCCATCGCCGCGAACGCCATTGTGCTCACCACCATTCAGGACGGACAATGTCTGACCTCCACGCGCAAAAACAGCGACCGGGGGATCAACATGCATGTGGTCACCCAGGTGCAACACATCGTCATCATGACCGAACATAATTTGCTGGATGAGAGAGACGTAGAAAGGCGCTTTAACCAGATTAAGCCGCTGCGCTACCCGCGCTGGCTGGTGACGCTGGTTGTTGGTCTCTCCTGCGCCTGTTTCTGCAAACTGAACAACGGCGGCTGGGATGGTGCGGTCATCACCTTCTGCGCCAGCAGCGTGGCGATGTACGTGCGCCTGACGCTGGCCCAGCGGCATCTGCATCCGCAAATCAACTTCTGCCTGACGGCCTTTGTCGCCACTACCGTTTCAGGACTGCTGCTCACCCTGCCCGCCTTTGCCCGAACGCCAACGGTCGCGATGGCGGCCAGCGTCCTGCTGCTGGTTCCCGGCTTTCCGCTGATTAACGCCGTCGCCGACATGTTTAAAGGCCATATTAATACCGGACTGGCGCGCTGGGCCATCGCAAGCCTGCTGACGCTGGCTACCTGTATCGGGGTAGTGATGGCCATGACGCTATGGGGGCTACGCGGATGGGTATGATCGATTTTCTGCTGGCGCTGGCGCAGGACATGATCCTGGCGGCCATTCCCGCCGTTGGCTTTGCTATGGTCTTTAACGTGCCGCAGCGCGCCCTGCCCTGGTGCGCGCTGTTGGGCGCCATCGGCCACGGTGCGCGGATGGTGATGATGACCAGCGGCATCAACGCCGAATGGTCCACTTTCGTTGCCGCCATGCTGGTTGGCTGCATTGGCATCCGCTGGTCACGCTGGTATCTTGCCCACCCTAAGGTCTTTACCGTCGCAGCGGTGATCCCGATGTTTCCAGGCATCTCGGCCTACACGGCGATGATCTCTGCGGTCAAGATAGGCCATTTTGGCTATAGCGAAGCGATGATGATCCTGCTGCTGACTAACTTCCTGAAAGCGACGTCAATTGTTGCAGCGCTCTCCATCGGCCTGTCGGTGCCAGGATTATGGATCTACCGTAAGCGCCCCCGCGTTTGAAGTTTGTGTTCTGCCTGCGCCGTGGTAATAATCCCTGTTCCTGTTGCGGCCAAAAAGAGGCGGATGTGAAGCACGACGGCGTGTATTTACCGGAGAAACTGGACGAGTCCAGCCTGAAGGACAAAATTTTCACCAGTGCCATTGAACTGTTTGCCGAGTATGGCCTGAACGGTGCCCGAATGGAGCAGATCGCCGAGAAGGCGGGCACCACTAAACGGATGGTGGTTTATCACTTTAAAACCAAAGAGAACCTCTATCTGCAGGTACTTGAGTACGTGTATACCCAGATCCGCGCCAGCGAAACGCGGCTCAACCTGACGCGCCTGCCGCCGGTAGAGGCGATGGTGGAACTGGTGGAGAGCACCTTCGACTATCACGCTGCGCATCCCGATTTTATTCGCATTATCTGTATGGAGAACATGCAGCGCGGGCGCTATATGCAGCAGTCGGCGTATCTGCGCAAGGTTAACCGCAGCGCGCTGACCCTGCTGGAGGATATTCTACAGCGCGGCCAGCAAAAGCAGCTCTTCAGCCGCAGCGTTAACGCGCGCGACGTTCACCGATTGATGAGCAGCTTCAGCTTCCACTATGTGGCCAACAGCTACACCTTTACCCTGCTGTTTGAAGAGGACGCGGATAGTCAGGCCCAGCAGGCACACTACCGTGCAATGGCGGTGCAGGTGGTATTGCGCTATGTGTGTCCCTAAGGGATCGACGCGCGTCACAAAAATATAACTTGCAATTAAATCGTGCACTATCTATATTCATCTCATGAAGACGAAATCGACGGCTCCGGCGGATGCGCCGCTGGCCCTGAATAACCAGCTCTGCTTTGCGCTCTACTCCGCAAACCTGGCGCTGAACAAACTCTACCGGCAGCTGCTGGCTCCGTTAGGCCTCACCTACCCGCAATACCTGGTGATGCTGGTACTGTGGGAGCGGGACGATATCACCGTGTCAGAGATTGGCGAGCAGCTGTTTCTCGACTCTGCCACCCTGACGCCGCTGCTGAAGCGTCTGGAGAGCGCCGGGCTGATTGTTCGCCAGCGCTCGCGCCAGGACGAACGCCAGGTGGCCGTCACCCTGACCGAATCGGGACGGGCGCTGCATGAGAAGGCGCTCACTATTCCGGAATCGGTACGCTGCGCCGCGGCGTGCGATACCGATTCACTGGCCGCTCTTCAGCACGAGCTGGAGACGCTGCGCCACCAGCTCCACAAAGCATAGATTTTACAAAGCATAGATTTTATAAGGTATAGCGCCGTCCCTGACGGCCTTATGCGTAACATATAAATAGCGCACTATTTTATAGTGAATATATCGATAACAGCGAAAGTAAGGAACCTGCCATGTCTTTAGAAAAAGTCGTTTACACCGCAAAAGCCAAAGCAACCGGTGGCCGTGACGGCCGCGCCACCTCTTCTGATGGCGTGCTGGACGTGCAGCTGGGCGTGCCGAAAGAGATGGGCGGCATGGGCGGTAACGTCACTAACCCGGAGCAGCTGTTTGCGGCTGGCTACTCCGCCTGCTTCCTCGGTGCGATGAAGTTTGTCTCCTCCCGCGACAAAATCGCGATGCCAAAAGAGGCCTTTGTTGAAGGCGAAGTGGGTATCGGGCCGTTGCCGACCGGTTTTGGTATCGAAGCTAAGCTGAATATCCACCTGCCGGGTATGGACGCGGCTGAAGCGCAGAAGCTGGTCGATGCAGCGCATATCGTCTGCCCTTACTCCAACGCCACCCGCAACAACATCGACGTGACGCTGAATATCATCGCCTGATAGTTAGCAAGGCCGGGCGGCCCAGCGCTTGCCCGGCCTATAAAAGCGCCCCCTCTCTGTGCTACTATGAGCACATATCACCCGCGGATCTTTCCGCTCTGTTTTTAGCTTGAGATAGCGCTATGTCTTCCAGAATCCTCTCCACCAATGTCATCGGTATCGACGCGTTTATGCACGATCACGCCCGCGTCCTGACCCAGTCCCGTGAGGGGACGGTGGCCGTTTTTGCTGATAACGCTCCGGCGTTTTATGCCCTGACGCCCGCGCGCCTGGCACAGCTGCTGGAACTGGAAGCCCGATTGCAGCGCCCGGCCAGCGATATTGCGCTCGATCAGCAGTTCTTTAGCGAGCCGCCCGACGCACCACCCAGCGTGCCGATGGGGAAATTCCCCATGTACGCAGGCTGGCAGCCGGACGCCGATTTTCAGCGCCTTGCCGCCCTGTGGGGGATCGGCCTGAGCCAGCCCGTTACCCACGAGGAGCTGGCCTCGTTTGTCACCTACTGGCAGGCCGAGGGTAAGGTGTTCCACCATATGCAGTGGCAGCAGAAGCTGGCCCGCAGCGTGCAGATTGGCCGCGGCGCGGTTAAGCGCGAGCGTGATATCAATGTCTTTTCACAGCCGGATACAGAGATTCCCCAAGGATTTCGAGGTGCTAAATGAAAGATGTCGGCGAAATGATGAAGCGTTTGCAAAAGATGATGCCTGCCCATGTGAAACCGGCGTTTACCACCGGCGAAGAGCTGCTGGCCTGGCAAAAAGAGCAGGGTGAGATCCGCTCGGCAGCGATTGCCCGGGAAAACCGGGCGATGAAGATGCAGCGCACCTTTAACCGCTCTGGCATCCGTCCTCTGCATCAGAACTGCTCTTTTGAAAACTATAAGGTCGAAAACGAAGGGCAGATGAACGCCCTGAGCCAGGCGCGTCAGTACGTTGAGGAGTTTGACGGCAACATCGCCAGCTTTATCTTCTCCGGTAAGCCCGGTACCGGCAAAAACCATCTTGCGGCGGCTATCTGCAACGAGCTGTTGCTGCGCGGGAAGTCGGTGCTGATTATCA
This sequence comes from Pseudescherichia sp., assembly GCF_032052675.1. Classification (NCBI taxonomy): domain Bacteria; kingdom Pseudomonadati; phylum Pseudomonadota; class Gammaproteobacteria; order Enterobacterales; family Enterobacteriaceae; genus Pseudescherichia; species Pseudescherichia sp. Next base: position 104,070 of record NZ_DAMBWA010000015.1, on the reverse strand, counting down.
CCGTGGCCGACATTATGTCCGCCATGAAGAATACTTTCACTAACCGTGAAACGACCGAAGAACAGCTCCTGAACGATCTTAGCAATGTAGATCTGTTAGTTATCGACGAAATTGGCGTTCAAACCGAATCGCGCTATGAAAAAGTGATCATTAATCAGATTGTCGATCGCCGCTCCTCCTCCAAGCGTCCGACGGGTATGCTGACGAACCACAACATTGAGCAAATGACGCGACTGCTCGGCGAACGCGTGATGGATCGTATGAAGTTGGGCGATAGTCTGTACATTATCTTCGACTGGGATAGCTACCGTAGCCGTGTCACCGGCAAAGAGTATTAAGAGCTTTCCTGGCGCAGCCTGCCGGGTGTCCCGTTATATACTGACGCGACTTATCCTGACGGGTTATACCATATGAAATCAGCTAAACGTTTACTGTGCAGCGTCGCGATCGCCAGCGCCCTGCTCTCTTCCCTCTCTCACGCCGCTACCTGGCAGGAGCAACTGAATAGCGCAGCGACCCAGCTGAGCCAGAACGCAGGTTCCACCACCTCAAACCAGCAGAGTGGCACCTCGCTCTCCGCCCTTGGCGGCCTGCTGAACGGCGGTAACCAGGCGCTGAGCGCCGATACCATGAATAATGCCGCGGGCATCATGGGATACTGTGCCAAAAACAAGCTGGCTTCGGTAACCAGCGCGGAGAATATCAAAAGTCAGGTGCTGGAGAAGCTGGGCCTGAGCGCGCCGGAGCAGAAGGAAGACACCAACTTCCTCGAAGGTCTTCAGGGGATGCTGAATACCAAAGATGGCGAGCAGCTTAACCTGAACAATATCGGCAGCACGCCGCTGGCGGAGAAGGTGAAAACCAAAGCCTGCGACCTGGTGCTGAAGCAGGGCATGAACTTCCTCTCCTGATTATGACACCTTAGCGCGTCTGCTCACCCTGCAAGGCAGGCGCGTCTCCCCTTCGAAATGAGACATCGCTCATAAAACCCCCCTCTCTAAACCTTTTCTTAATAGAATGTAGTGAGTGTGACGCTAGAATTGCAGCTATGTGAATTCGCCATTACAGTGTTTTCCCTGCACCATTCCGGCTGCTGCTATTGAGGATCGACCGTTGTCTGAATTTCTCTCTCTTGTCCTGTTTATTGCCTCGATAGCTATCTACTCTCTGAAGGCAGGCCGCAATACCTGGTGGTTTACCGCTATCCTTGCCGTGCTGGGCCTGTTTGTGGTGCTTAATATTGCCCTCTACGCCAGCGACTACTTTACCGGCGATGGCATTAACGACGCGGTGCTCTATACCATCACCAATAGCCTGACCGGCGCCGGCGTGAGCAAGTATATTCTGCCGGGCGCGGCACTGGTTGTTGGCCTGCTGGCGCTCTTTTTTGCTCTCGGCTGGATCCTGCGCCGTCGTCGCCATCATCCGCTGCACGTCGGCTATAGCCTGCTGGCACTGCTGCTGGCCCTGGGTTCGGTGGATGCCAGCCCGGCTTTCCGGCAGATCACCGAGCTGGTTAAGTCCCAGTCTCGGGCGGGGGATCCGGACTTCGCGGTCTGGTATAAAGAGCCCGCAAAAAGCATTCCGCAGCCGGCCCTTAACCTGGTCTATATCTATGGCGAGAGCCTGGAGCGCACCTACTTTGATAACGATGCCTTTCCTGGCCTGACGCCGGAGCTGGGCGCCCTGAAAAATGAGGGGCTGGATTTTACCCACACCGCGCAGCTGCCGGGCACCGACTACACCATTGCCGGGATGGTCGCCTCCCAGTGCGGCATTCCGCTGTTTGCGCCCTTCGAGGGTAACGCCTCGGCCTCGATGTCGAGCTTCTTCCCGCACAACCTCTGCCTCGGCGATATCCTGAAGAACTCCGGGTATGAGAACCACTTCGTGCAGGGGGCAAACCTGCGCTTTGCCGGGAAAGATGTGTTTTTAAAATCCCACGGCTTTGACCACCTTATTGGTGCCGAGGAGCTGAAAGGCCGCGTCGCCGATCCGACCTACCGCAACGACTGGGGCTTCTACGACGACACCGTGCTGGACGAGGTATGGCAGCAGTATCAGCAGCTCTCTCAGAGCGGCAAGCGCTTCTCGCTCTTTGCTCTGACTGTGGATACCCATCACCCGGACGGCTTTGTCTCGCGCAGCTGTGAACGGAAAAGCTACACCATCGACGGGAAAGCGAACCAGTCCTTTAGCGCGGTCACCTGCAGCCAGCAGCATATCGCCGCGCTGATCAACAAGATCAAAGCCTCACCGTGGTTTAAAGATACGGTGATTGTGGTCTCCTCCGATCATCTGGCGATGAATAACACCGCCTGGAAGTACCTTAGCAAGCAGGATCGTAACAACCTCTTCTTTGTTCTACGTGGCGACCAGCCTGCCCAGGACGTCATCGGGCTGAAACGCAACACGATGGATAACGGCGCCACGGTGCTGGATATTCTCGGCGGGGATAACTTCCTCGGCCTCGGACGCAGCAGCCTCTCCGGTCAGTCGCTCTCCCAGTCGTTCCTGAACATGAAGGAGAAGGTGCTGGCGTGGAAGCCGGATATCATTCGCCTGTGGAACTTCCCGAAAGAGATGAAGGCGTTTACCGTCGAGCGCGACAAGGAGATGATCGCCTTCTCCGGCAGTCGTTTCCGCCTGCCGCTGCTGATCCGGGTCTCGGACCAGCGCATAGAGCCGCTGCCGGAGAGCGAGTACTCCGCGCCGCTGCGCTTCCAGCTCGCCGACTTTGCGCCACGGGATAATTTTGTCTGGGTAGATCGCTGCTACAAGATGGCGCAGATGTGGGCCCAACAGCTGGCGCTCTCTACCGACTGGTGCGTATCCCAGGGCCAGCTGGGCGGTCAGCAAAGGGTGCAGCACGTCGACAGCGCGCAGTGGCAAGGCAAAACCGCGTTTAAAGATACGGTCATCGACACCGCGCGCTATCAGCGCAACGTGGATATGCTCAAAGTGGTGGATAACGATGTTCGCTACAAGGCGGACAGCTTTATCTTCAACGTGGCGGGCGCCCCGGAAGAGGTGAAGCAGTTCAGCGGCATCTCACGCCCGGAGAGCTGGGGCCGCTGGTCCAACGCGCAGCTCGGTGATGAAGTGAAGATTGAGTACAACGCGCCGCTGCCGGAGAGTTTCGATCTGGTGATTACTGCTAAAGCCTATGGCCCGAACGCCAATAAGCCGATCCCGGTGCGGGTAGGTGATAGTGAGCAGACACTAACTTTAGGCAACGAGATCTCTACCACTACGCTGCGGTTCCATAATCCGTCCCGCAGCAATACGCTGACCATTGTGCCGCCGGATCCGCAGTCAACGAACGAAGGGAATATCCTCGGCCACTCGCCGCGCAAGTTAGGGATTGGGATGGTGGAGATTAAGGTGGTAAAAACCGAGGGCTAGAGGCCCCCGGTTGGGTAGGATCGTAACGTAGGCCGGGTAAGCGCAGCGCCACCCGGCGTTATTACAACTTAGAAGGTTTCCCAGTTATCACCCGCGTCGGCGACGGCTGGTTTACGGGTTGCCAGCGGCGCTGAGGCTTTGGCGATGATAGCCTGGTCGCGGGCCTCTTTACGCTGATCCTGCATAATGCGGAACACCGCTACCGCCTGGGTCAGACGGCTCGCCTGCTCTTCCAGCGCGGCTGCCGCTGCGGCAGACTCCTGCACCAGCGAGGCGTTCTGCTGGGTGACGCGATCCATCTCGGCAACCGCCAGACCCACCTGGTCGATACCGCGGCTCTGCTCGTCGGAAGCAGAGGCGATTTCGCCCATGATGTCTGTTACGCGGGTAACCGCATTGACGATCTCGTCCATCGTCTCACCGGCGCTCTCTACCAGCGTTGAGCCAAGCTCTACGCGGCCTACGGAGTCTTCGATCAGGCTCTTGATTTCGCGAGCGGCCTGGGCGCTGCGCTGGGCCAGGTTACGCACTTCCCCTGCGACCACCGCAAAACCACGGCCCTGTTCACCGGCACGCGCTGCTTCTACCGCGGCGTTCAGCGCCAGGATGTTGGTCTGGAACGCGATGCCGTCGATCACGCTGATGATGTCAGCGATTTTCTGCGAGCTACCGGCGATGTCGCGCATGGTCTGCACCACGTTATCCACCACTTTACCGCCTTTCTGCGCGGTCTCAGAGGCGCTGAGCGCCAGATGGCTCGCCTGGCGGGCGTTTTCGGCGTTCTGCTTCACGGTCGCAGTCAGCTCTTCCATGCTCGCAGCGGTCTCTTCCAGAGAGGCAGCCTGCTGCTCGGTACGGGAGGAGAGATCGTTGTTGCCCATCGCGATTTCGCTTGCGCCACTGTAGATCTCGTTCGCACCGGTACGTACGGTACCTACGGTACGCATCAGCTCGCCCTGCATGTGGCGCAGGCTTTCCGCCAGCTGACCCATTTCGTTAGCGCCGTGCACGTCAATCTTCTGCACCAGATCGCCACCGGCGATATGGCGGATGCTCTCCACCAGACGGTTAAGCGGGGAGATCAGCACGTTTTTGATGCCGAACCAGACGGCAACGATCACCGCCAGCACTGCCAGCAGGACGCCAATAATGATCCAGATAGCCATGCTGTAGGAGCTGTTGTTGTCTGCAACGGCGAGATCGTACAGCTTGTCATTCTGCTGCAGGAACTCAACGTACTGCTTCTCGAATCCATCCTGATAGCCCTGGGTCGGCTGATCGAAGAATTCGTTGATTTTGCCTGCGCCCAGCAGCTGGATAAGCTCAGCCAGCGCACCGTGATAGATATCGTACTGGCGCTTGATCTCCTGGGTTAAGGCTTCGTTCTGACGCGGATCGTGCGGCAGCGTCTGATACTCATTCCAGTGCAGCTCCGCCTGCTTCAGGGAGGCGCTGGCAGTCTGCATCAGCTCGGCGACGGTGGTGCCGCTGCCGATGTTGTTCTGATCCATCATGTAGCGGATCCCGGCACGGTTAAGCGTGTTACGGGTCTGCAGCAGGGCAACCCAGCTGCCGTTGAGCGTAGACTGCTGCTCACGGATGGTTTGCAGAACGGTGAAGTTATCTTTGTCGTGTTTCAGCGCACTGAAGAACAGTCCGCCGGAGGTGATTTGTAACAGGCCAAATAGTGCAAGGACTAGAAGTAAACTGGTCACAATTTTGATACGGTTTAACATGTTTTCTCATTCCTTTAGAGGGATAACAGATTTTCGGCCTGGAACAGGAAAACTTTACCGAATAGTTGTGCGTCACGCCGTGGTCAGGCCTGCTGGTTGAGCGTTGAGCCAGTGATCCGCATCACACTCTTTTTCCCGTTCACGCCCCGTTAAAACCGCTTATCGCTCTCCAGCGACCGCTTACCCCTCACATTCAACCGCTCGGCCACTTATTGCCCGTTTTCTACCCGCCGTTTGCCATGATCCTCAGGGAAAATTTATCAATTTAACGCCTCCTACTCCTGTAATCTTTTTCATATAGCCAGGTCTGATATGGATAATAAAAAGCTACTCAAGCACATACCCTGGATGATCCTCGGGATCATCGGTGCTTTCTGTCTGGCGGTTGTCGCCTTACGGCGGGGTGAAAACGTAAGCGCCCTGTGGATCGTCGTCGCGTCGGTCTCTGTTTACCTCGTTGCTTACCGCTACTACAGCCTCTACATCGCGCAGAAGGTCATGAAGCTCGACCCGACCCGCGCCACCCCGGCGGTCATTAACAATGACGGCCTGAACTACGTCCCGACCAACCGTAACGTGCTGTTTGGCCACCACTTTGCCGCTATCGCCGGGGCAGGCCCGCTGGTCGGCCCGGTGCTGGCCGCGCAGATGGGCTACCTGCCCGGTACGCTCTGGCTGCTGGCAGGCGTGGTGCTGGCCGGTGCGGTGCAGGACTTTATGGTGCTGTTTATCTCCTCCCGCCGTAACGGTGCTTCTCTCGGGGAGATGATCAAAGAGGAGATGGGTCCGGTGCCGGGTACTATCGCCCTCTTCGGCTGCTTCCTGATCATGATCATCATCCTCGCCGTACTGGCGCTGATCGTCGTTAAGGCGCTGGCAGAAAGCCCGTGGGGCGTCTTCACCGTCTGCTCCACCGTGCCGATCGCGCTGTTTATGGGGATCTACATGCGATTTCTGCGCCCGGGCCGCGTGGGCGAAGTGTCGGTGATTGGTATCGTGCTGCTGGTGGCGTCCATCTACTTCGGCGGCGTGATTGCGGCCGACCCGTACTGGGGCCCGGCGCTGACCTTTAAAGACACCACCATCACCTTTACGCTGATTGGCTATGCGTTTGTCTCCGCCCTGCTGCCGGTGTGGCTGATCCTCGCCCCGCGTGACTACCTGGCGACCTTCCTGAAGATCGGCGTTATTGTCGGCCTGGCGATTGGCATCGTGATCCTCAACCCAGAGCTGAAGATGCCGGCCCTGACCCAGTACATTGACGGTACCGGTCCGCTGTGGAAAGGCGCGCTCTTCCCGTTCCTGTTTATCACCATCGCCTGCGGGGCCGTCTCTGGCTTCCATGCGCTGATCGCCTCCGGTACCACACCGAAGCTGCTGGCCTGTGAAACCGACGCCCGCTTTATCGGCTACGGCGCGATGCTGATGGAGTCTTTCGTGGCGATTATGGCGCTGGTGGCGGCCTCGATTATCGAGCCGGGCCTCTACTTCGCCATGAACACCCCGCCTGCCGGTCTGGGTATCGTGATGCCGAATCTGCATGAGCTGGGCGGCGCGAACGCCCCGGCGATCATGGCGCAGCTGCAAGACGTCACTGCCCATGCGGCCGCTACGGTCAGCTCCTGGGGCTTTGTCATCACTCCCGATCAGATCCTGCAAACCGCGAAGGATATCGGCGAGCCGTCCGTGCTGAACCGCGCCGGCGGGGCGCCAACGCTGGCAGTCGGTATTGCCCACGTGTTCCACAAAATTCTGCCGTGGGCGGACATGGGCTTCTGGTACCACTTCGGCATTCTGTTCGAAGCGCTGTTTATCCTGACCGCGCTGGATGCCGGGACCCGCTCCGGCCGCTTTATGCTGCAGGATCTGCTGGGTAACTTTGTGCCGTTCCTGAAGAAAACCGACTCTCTGGTAGCGGGCATTGTCGGTACCGCAGGCTGCGTCGGCCTCTGGGGCTACCTGCTCTATCAGGGCGTGGTCGATCCGCTGGGCGGCGTGAAGAGCCTGTGGCCGCTGTTCGGCATCTCCAACCAGATGCTGGCCGCCGTGGCGCTGGTGCTGGGTACCGTGGTGCTGATTAAGATGCAACGCACCAAATACATCTGGGTCACCGTGGTTCCGGCGGTCTGGCTGCTGATCTGCACCACCTGGGCGCTGGGGCTGAAGCTGTTCAGCGACAACCCGCAGATGGAAGGCTTCTTCTATATGGCGAACCAGTACAAAGCACGTATTGCCGCCGGTGGCGAGCTGACCGCGCAGGAAGTGGCAAACATGAACCACATCGTGGTGAACAACTACACCAACGCCGGTCTGAGCATCCTCTTCCTGGTGGTGGTGTACAGCATCATCTTCTACGGTTTCAAAACCTGGATGAAGACCCGCAACAGCACGATCCGTACGGATAAAGAGACGCCGTACGTGCCGGTGCCGCAAGGTGGCGTGAAGACCTCTTCACACCATTAATCGAACGTAACGGAACGCCGGGTGGCGCTGCGCTTATCCGGCCTACGTTTTTCGGCCCGGCAATCTTGCCGGGCTTTTGTAATTTCTGGATGGCATTATGTTTGGTAACTTAGGCGAAGCAAAAAAGTATCTCGGCCAGGCCGCGAAAATGCTGATTGGAATTCCTGACTATGATAACTACGTCGAGCATATGAAGACCAATCATCCGGACAAGCCCTACATGACCTATAACGAGTTCTTCCGCGAGCGACAGGAAGCACGCTATGGCAGCGGCGGAAGCAGCTGCTGTTAGGAGACACTATGACACCCATTGCAGTAACGCTTCTGACCGGTTTTCTTGGCGCAGGCAAAACCACCCTGCTGCGCCACATCCTCAACGAGCAGCACGGCTATAAAATAGCGGTCATTGAGAACGAGTTTGGCGAAGTCTCCGTAGATGACCAGCTGATTGGCGATCGCGCCACGCAGATCAAAACCCTGACCAACGGCTGCATCTGCTGCTCCCGCTCCAACGAGCTGGAGAGCGCCCTGCTGGATCTGCTCGACGGCCTCGACCGGGGCGATATCGCCTTTGACCGGCTGGTGATCGAGTGCACCGGCATGGCCGATCCCGGCCCGATTATCCAGACCTTCTTCTCCCATGAGATCCTCTGCCAGCGCTACCTGCTGGACGGCGTCATTGCCCTGGTAGATGCGGTGCATGCCGACGGGCAGATGAATCAGTTCACCCTTGCCCAGTCGCAGGTGGGCTACGCCGACCGTATTCTGCTGACCAAAACCGACGTGGCAGGCAGCGCCGAGGCCCTGCGCGAGCGGCTCCAGCGCATCAACGCCCGGGCACCGATCTACACCGTCACCCACGGCGACATCGATCTGGCACTGCTGTTTAATACCAACGGCTTTATGCTGGAGGAGAACGTGGTGCCGGCGACGCCGCGCTTCCACTTTATGGCGGACAAGCAGAACGCTATTTCGTCTATTGTGGTAGAGCTGGACTACCCGGTAGAGATTAGCGCGGTCTCCCGGGTGATGGAGAATCTGCTGCTCAGCTTTGCCGACAGGCTGCTGCGCTACAAGGGGATGCTGTGGATCGACGGCGAACCCAACCGCCTGCTGTTTCAGGGCGTACAGCGCCTCTACAGCGCCGACTGGGATCGTCCGTGGGATGACGAGCCGCCGCACAGCACGCTGGTGTTTATCGGCGTCCAGCTGCCGGAGGAGGAGATCCGGGCGGCATTTGCTGAGTTGAAAACCCAGTGACCCGGGATATTCCGCAAACCTTCTGGCGCTCGCCGCTGCTGCCGGGGGTGGAGCTACGCTCCACCTGGCAGAGCCGCCAGGCATATAAGACGCACAGCCACACTCAGCTGTCGATCGGTGCCATTGTGGAAGGGCAAACCCGCTGCGTCTGCAACGGTGAAACCTGGCTGCTCTCGCCGGGAGATCTGATCATCATCCCCGCGCATGCCCCGCACAGCTGCAATCCAGTGGACGGACAGCCTCGCAGTTACCATATGCTCTACATCGAAACGGATTTTCAGCCCGCGCCGCAGATCGTGCGGAGCGGATCCCTGTTCCGTCACTATATACAAGCCATTGAGAACCTCTCTTCTCAGGCAATCGAGACGCTGCTCGCCGCGCTTCCCACAGAGCCCGTTCAGCCTGCAACGCTGCGCCCTACCAGCCTGCAGCTGCAGGAAACGCTGCTTGAAAACCTGATGATTCCGCCCTCACTGGATGCGCTGGCCCACCGGTTTTCCCTATGCAAAGAGACGCTGATCCGCACCTTTAAGCAGGATATTGGCCTGACGCCCATCACCTTTCTCAATAGCGCCCGAATTGAGTTTGCCAAAACGCACCTGCGTGCCGGGGCGGCTATTGCCGATGTTGGCTACCAGAGCGGCTTTGCCGATCAGAGCCACTTCCATAAGACCTTTGTCAGCTATACCGCAGCTACCCCGCGCCAGTACGCCACGGGCCGATCAATATCTGACAATAATTAATGCCCCATACGCCGTAGGATGGCCTCAGGTTTACTCTCTGAGGCCGCTATGGATCTGTTACATACCCTGTTTCCCGCCGCGTTTGCCATGCTGGCGCTGTCGCACTTTGTCGCCCTGCTCAGCCCCGGCCCGGACTTCTTTCTGCTAACGGGCTACGCTATCCGCTACCGCCTGCGCGGCAGCATCGGGCTGTGCGTCGGTATCGCCGCGGGCAACGCGGTCTATATCGTGCTGGCGATTATCGGATGGAGCGAGCTACGGCGCTCGCCCCTGCTGTTTTCCCTGATCGAAGTGGCCGGGGCAGCGTATCTGCTGTGGATCGGCAGCCATCTGATTCGCAGCAGGCCGGGCAACCTGGCGCTGCAGGGAGTCGATGCTGGCCGCCCGTCGCTGGTGAAGCAGCTGCTGATGGGGCTGGCTTCGGCGCTACTCAACCCGAAAAACGCCCTCTTCTACCTGGCGCTGATGGCCTCGCTGCTGGGGTCCAACGTTACGCTGCTCCAGCAGTCGGTAAGCGGCATCTGGATGGTGAGCGTGGTGCTGATGTGGGATCTGCTGGTGGTGATGCTGATTGGTTTGCCGCCGGTGCAAAAACGCCTCTCGGCGGCGGTGGTCGTTATCGAGCGTATCGCCGGTGCGGTGCTGATGGGGTTTGGATTATGGATTTTAGCCACGTGGTTTTTTGCCGAACCCTGGGCCCGGCAAGCGTAAATTCCGCTGGCTACGGCGCTACTCCACTTCCCCCCGCCGTAGCCCAATATCTTTTAGCTGCGCATCGCTCATTTTTTGCAGAGTACGCTGTGCCTGATTGCGCAGATGCCATTTTTTGATCGCTCGCCAGAGGATAACAAAGCCGATAAAGGGTCTTTTACCTCTGTTTTCATGAAATTCCATTCTCTGCCTCCTCGCGTTGACTGAAGCTTTATTTTCAGCGAGAGAGGCATAAACAATACAGACTCACAAAACGATTTTCTTTTCCATACAGATCGGCTAAAACGGTATCTGAACAGCGCTATTAACGCGGATCTGTACTGATTTTTTTATCTGTATGGCAAACAGAAAGGATACAGCATGGCACGTTACCAACTTCTGGCGAGTCTGTTAGCCGAGCGTATTGAGCAAGGCCTGTACCGGCATGGAGAAAAACTCCCCTCGGTACGCAGCCTGAGCCAGGAGCATGGCGTGAGCATCAGTACCGTTCAGCAGGCATACCAGACCCTCGAAACACGGCAGCTTATTACTCCGCAGCCGCGATCCGGCTACTTTGTGGCGCCGCGTAAGGTCCAGCCGCCGGTGCCGCCGATGTCGCGGCCGGTACAGCGTCCGGTAGAGATCACCCAGTGGGATCAGGTGATTGATATGCTGAAGGGCCACAGGGATAAAGAGATTGTTCCCTTCAGCAGCGGCGCGCCCGATATTGAGCAGCCCAGCCTGCAGCCGCTCTGGCGCGAGCTAAAACGGCTGGTGCAGCATAACCTTGACGACGTTCTTGGCTATGACTCCCTCACCGGTCGTGTGGAGCTGCGGGAGCAGATCGCCCGCCTGATGTTAGACGGCGGCTCCGTGGTGAGAGCGGAGGATATTATCATCACCAGCGGTAGCCAGAGTGGGCTATCGCTTGCCCTTTTGGCGGTGTGTCAGCCTGGCGATATCATCGCTATCGAATCCCCCACCTATTACGGCACCATGCAGCTTCTGCGCAGCCTGGGTTTTAAGGTCATCGAGATACCGACCGATCCGGAAACGGGTATGAGCGTGGAGGCGCTGGAGCTGGCCCTTGCCCAGTGGCCAATCAAGGGGATCATTACCGTGCCGAACTGTAATAACCCTCTTGGGTTTATCATGCCGGACGCGCGTAAACGGGCGATCCTCGCCCTTGCCCAAAGCCACGACATCGCGATCTTTGAAGATGATGTCTATGGCGAACTGGCGACTGACTACCCCCGTCCACGGACGATCCACTCCTGGGACATTGATGGCCGGGTCATACTGTGCAGCTCTTTTACCAAAACTGTTGCGCCGGGCCTGCGCGTTGGCTGGATTGTGCCTGGCCGCTACCACGATCGCTTTTTGCAGATGAAGTACGCCGTGCTGGGTAGCAATGTTCCGGTAACCCAGCTGGCGGCGGCAAGCTTTATCAAAGAGGGCCATTATCATCGCCATATCAGACGGATGCGCCATCTCTATCAGCGCAATATGGAGATCTATACCTGCTGGGTGCGGGAATATTTCCCGGAGGGGATCTGCATTACCCGCCCGAAAGGGGGCTTCATGCTGTGGGTCGAGCTGCCGGAACTTGTCGACATGGTGTGTGTGGCTAAGCAGCTGTGCCGGTTAAAAATCCAGGTTGCGCCAGGATCGCTGTTTTCGGCATCAGGCAAATATCGCAACTGCGTGCGCATCAACTGCGCATTACCGCCAAACGAGAAGCATCAGGCGGTGATGGAAAAACTGGGCAACGCGGTGAAAGTGGCGATGGAGTAGTCCCCTCCCAGGCGGGAGGGGCGTTATTATTTACTGAGGCTATTTGCTCACAACGACCAGCTTCTGGTTCACGAACTCTTTGATCCCCAGATCCGACAGCTCGCGGCCAAAGCCGGAGCGCTTGACGCCGCCGAACGGCAGCTCCGGTGCGGTATCGGTCAGGGAGTTGATGTAAACCATCCCGGTCTCAATCCGTGACGCCAGCGCTTTCGCCCGGTCGATATTCTGGCTAAAGATGGAACCGCCCAGGCCGTAGTTTGAGTCGTTCGCCAGCTTCACCACTTCGTCGTCATCTTTCACCACGTAGATCTGCGCTACCGGGCCGAAAAACTCTTCGAAATAGGCCGGATTGTCGCGGGTGATGTGGGTCAGGATCGTCGGCTCAAAGAAGTTACCCTCACGCTCAACGGGCTTACCGCCAAGATGCAGCTTCGCGCCGTTTTTCACCGCCTCGTTAACCTGTTTGGTCAGGGTCTCCAGTGCGTCCTTCGATGACAGCGGACCCAGCGTGGTGGACTCATCCATCGGATCGCCAATCTTCACCTGGCGGAAGGCCGCAGTGTATTTCTCGAGGAACTTATCGGCGATCCCCTCCTGGACAATAAAACGCTTCGCGGCGGTACAGACCTGCCCGGCGTTTTGCAGACGCGCCGTGACGCCCACCTCAACGGCTTTATCCAGGTCGCTGTCGTCCAGCACCACAAACACATCGTTACCGCCCAGCTCCAGGGTCGCTTTTTTCAGCTTTTTGGCCGCCTGCGCCGCGACTGCGCTGCCCGCCGTTTCAGAGCCGGTCAGCGCCACGCCCTGAACGCGATCGTCGGCAATGATAGTGGAGACCTGATCCGAAGAGATAAACAGGTTCGTGTAGGCACCGTCCGGGGCGCCCGCCTCCCGTACCAGCTGCTCAAAGGCTTCGGCACAGTGCGGCACGATGCTGGCGTGTTTAACGATGATCGGGTTACCGGCGGCGAGATTTGGCGCCAGAACGCGCATCAGCTGATAGTAAGGGAAGTTCCACGGCTCCACCGCCATCAGCACGCCGATGGGGTGATGCTCAACCCAGGCGTCGCCCAGATCGGAGTTGTATTTAACCGGTGCAAGGAAGGTTTTCGCGTTATCGGCGTAGTAGCGCGCAATGTTGGCGCAGAGTTTGACTTCGCCACGGCTCTGCTCAATCAGTTTGCCCATCTCCTGGGTGGCGATTTTCGCCAGCTCTTCTGAACGCTCCTCCAGCAGATTGGCAAGCTTAAGCAGGACAGGGAGACGCTTCCCGATATCGCCCTTCGACCATGAGGAGTGGTATAGCGCATCCGCTTTTTTCAGCGCTGCCTCGACATCCGCATCAGTATGGGACGGATACTCTTTAACAAGCTGATTTGTGAATGGATTCACTGTCTGATAGGCCATCTCAAATACCTCCTGGTTAGCAGTAAAAGATGCTGATAAGGTTAATAAGGGTAGTTGAAATGCGTGACGGCGCATGGATTATCCGGCATAAACGGACGGTTCCGAGACCCCTGCGAAGTAGAGAATAGCTCAGCGTTTGCGCGATGCGAGGTTCACCTTCTACGCTTAACCACATGGATAAAATTACTGACTAACATCAGGAGAGATCATGAGCGAAGCGACTATTCGTGGTATGGACCATATCGGCATTACCGTACCGGACATCAAGCAGGCCACCACCTTCTTCTGCGCCGCCCTGGGCGCTGAGCTGCTCTATGAGTCCGTCTCGCCCGGCCAGGAGATCGATCAGAACGCCCAGCAGCACACGCTGCGCCTTGCCCCAGGTACGCAAGTGAAAGCGGTAAGAATGCTGAAGCTGCACAACGGTCCGGGCATCGAGCTGTTTGAGATGCAGGGGCCAGATCAGGATCGCCCCCCACGGGCCAGTGACTATGGCTTACAGCACTTTGCGGTCTACACCGATAACATCGAGCAGGCAACGCAGCGCTTCGAAGAGGCTGGCGGCAAGATGTTCACCGAACCCAAACCGCTTACTTTCCCTACCGAGTACGGCGACGGCAATCAGTTCTGCTACGGCAGCACGCCCTGGGGCGGCATCATTGAATTTATCTCGCGTCCCTCACCGATGCCCTACGAGAAAGAGACCCCTTCACGGCGCTGGAAACCCTGATCGGGATTTCTATTTAGTCGTCAGGGATCTATGATGAACAGATGGATAAATTAGCCGAACTTAAACGCGCCAAGCGTCTGGCCCTGTCGCTGCTGCTGATCGCCGCGGCGACCTTTGCCACCACCCTTTTTCTGCCGCCCACTCGTCTGGTAGGCGCAGTGAAAGCCGTCGCTGAAGCAGCAATGGTGGGTGCATTGGCCGACTGGTTTGCGGTGGTAGCGCTGTTTCGCCGCGTGCCGCTGCCCTTTATTTCCCGCCATACGGCGATCATCCCGCGTAATCAGGAGCGGATCGGCGACAATCTCGGCATCTTTGTGCAGGAGAAGTTTCTCGATACCCAGTCGCTGATTGCGCTGATCCGCCGCCACGAGCCTGCGCTGATGATCGGTACCTGGTTCAGCCAGCCGGATAACGCCCGTCGCGTGGGTCAGCACCTGTTGCAGGTAATGAGCGGCTTTCTCGATCTGACCGACGATGCCCGCATCCAGAACTTGCTCAAGCGCGCCGTGCATAAGGCGATCGACAAGGTCGATCTCTCCGGCACTACCGCGCTGGTGCTGGAGAGCCTGACGAAAAACAACCGGCATCAGGTGCTGCTGGATTCGCTGATCGCCCAGCTCCTGACGCTGATCCAACGCCAGAGCACCCGCGACTTTATTGCCCATCACATTGTGCGTTGGCTGAAGACCGAGCATCCGCGTAAGGCGATGCTGCTACCCACCGAGTGGCTGGGGGAGCAGAGCGCGGAGGTGGTCTCCAGCGCGGTGAACTCTCTGCTGGATGACATCAGTCACGACCAGGCGCATCAGATCCGCCAGGCCTTTGATAAGGCCACTCTGAAGCTGATCGATCGACTGAAGAACGATCCGGAGATGGCCGCCCGCGCCGAGAGCACCAAGACCTACCTGAAAGAGGACGAAGCGTTTAACCGCTATCTGGGCGAGCTGTGGGGAGATCTGCGCAACTGGCTGAAGGCCGATATGGAGAGTGAAAACTCAAAAGTGCAGCTGCGTATTGCCGAGGCTGGACAGTGGTTTGGCGAGACGCTGGTGGCGGACAGCGCCCTGCGCGCCTCGTTTAATCAGCATCTCGAGCAGGCCGCCCGCAGCGTCGCCCCGGAGTTTGCCCAGTTCCTGACCCGCCATATCAGCGATACGGTCAAGAGCTGGGATGCAAAGGAGATGTCGCAGCAGATCGAGCTCAACATCGGCAAAGATCTGCAGTTTATTCGCGTTAACGGCACGCTGGTCGGCGGCACCATCGGGCTGATCCTCTGGCTCCTGTCGCAGCTGCCGGGGCTGTTTGCCGGCTGATCAAGCCGGCGGCGGTATCACGTAGCGCGTTGCCTCAAAGCGATTCAGCAGCAGATGGACCAGGAACACCATCGTCAGGGTGATGAGCAGCGACAAGGTAACCGAGATAATGCGGTAGAGATCGCTGAACACCAGATCCTGATTTGGGTGCATATTCTGGCCGAACATGATCCCAAGGGTGGAGATGCTGGCAAAGCCCACCCCGGCCCCCACCTTCTCCATCGTATGCAGCCGTGCGCCAACCCCCAGCCCGAGGCAGATCAGCGGCATCATCAGCAGCATATGGCTGCTGTGATCGTAGAGTACCAGCTGGATCAGCAGAATATAGAGGCAGCCTAACACCACCCCCGCTATTCGCCACATCGAGCTGAGCACCGAACCACGGTAGCTCATCGGGAAGAGGCTAAGCACCCCCGCCATCAGCGCCGACAGCGAGTCGCTGAGATTACATACCTGGAAGACGATAAAGATCAGCGTGGCCACCGTGCCGGAGAGCAGCGACTCGTGGCGAATGCGGGCCGCGTCCTTCTCAATGACCGGCGGACGCATACGCGGCTCAACGTCCGGGATCAGGTAGTGCAGCAGCGCGCTCAGGCAGACCGCCAGCACGCACGCTTCAATGTTAGAGAAGAACAGCACGTGCCAGTCGTTGGTGGGATAGCTCATAAAGTTAAGCATCGTACTCTGACACACTACGCCCATCGAGCCGAAGAGAAACAGCGGCCCCTGGCTCATAAAGCGAAAGCGCACTACGTACAACGCAAAGACCACCAGCGTCATAATCACCGGCCAGTGCGAGAGAAAGCCGATGATCAGCACCATCTCAATGCAGTTGATCACCGAGCTGAAGATAAACTGCCTCGCCACGTGAGCGTTAAAGACCGGCACCAGCGACACCAGCATCAGCGGGTAGACCACGAAGAAGACGCCGTACTGCACGTTGTAGAAGCTCGAAATGCTCAGGGCCAGCGTTCCCGCCAGCGCAATGCGCAGCGTCTGGCGGAAATCGTTAGCCGAGTAGACGACCTTGTCGTGAGGCGAAAAAACGCGGGCCAGCGTACTAATAGACATAATGCAGCAGGCTAACCAGGTGGATTTGCAGGCCCGAGAAGAAATGAGCAAACGGGCCTTCGCTGTTGTAGAGCTGAACGGTGGCGCGCGCGCCGGTCGGCAGCGGCTGCGCCAGCGGTTCGTCCAGCACGACGTGGATACGCATTCGCTGGGCATCGCGCACCCAGCGGTTAGAGGTCTCCGGCTGGGAGAGATCGCCATTTACCGCCTCCTGGCCTGCCAGGATCCCGGCATCGCGGGAGGTGACGCGAGCATGAAACACCTGACCCGGCAGCGCGTCAAAGACCACTGCGGCATCCGTGCCCGCCCTGGTATGGCGCAGGCTCTTCTCACGGAAGTCGGCCACGATATCGGTATTGTTGCTCACCAGTGCCAGCGCAGCCGATCCGGCGGTGGCGTACCAGCCGGGGCTAAGCTGCAGGTTGCTGATGGTGCCGTCCGCTTCAGCACGGATCTGGGTCCAGCCGAGGTTAAGCTGTGCCTCTTCCAGCGCGTTCTGATACTTCTGCAGGGTGACGTTGCGGCCATCGTCCCGGTCGCCACGCTGGATCTGCAGCGCGCGGATGCTTGCCAGCAGGTTGCTAACCGACTGCTCGCTGGACCGCCACGCGGTGCGAACCTTATCGAGATCCTGCTGGGAGACGTTCTGTGTAGCGCTCAGGCGCTGATAGCGATCGAACGTCGCCTTGTCGTTACGGGCGGAAAGCTGGGCGCTGGTCAGGCTCGCCTGCGAGGCGGCGATCTGCGCATCCAGCTGCTGGTTGGTCAGCCTTGCCTGCTGCAACGCAATCTGCGCCGCCTCGACGCGGTTGATAAAGGGTGTCTTATCCAGCTCAAACAGCAGATCGCCCCTCTTTACCTGGCTGTTGTTGTGCACATAGACCTGCGCGACATAGCCAGAGACGCGGGCGGAGACAGGGGATACCACGCGCATCACGGTGGAGTCCGGCGTCAGCGGGATCCAGATATCCGCAACGATAAAATAGACAAACATCAGCAGGAAAGAGGCAATACTGACCCTTACCCAGCGGGCGAATTTTTGTTCAGGCGTCATCATAATTATTATGTCTTACGGTATTAGTGCAGGTGATGCAGCGGCGCACAAGGCATGCCCACAGCGTCGATTGACAAAAGCGGGGTAAGCTAATGCTTATCAGGAAAACTATCAAGAAATGGCCAGGTTAAGAGCATGGATTGCGAAAGGTGCCAGTCCTATATGCTTTTAGCAATGTAGTTCCGCAGCCACTGGTGCCCCGGATCGCGATGCACGCGCTCGTGCCACAGCATTAAAATTTCAAAGCCCGGTATCTCGACAGGCGGTTCCACAACGATTAACCCTTGCACCGACTTAACCAGCCGCTCCGGCACTACGGCTACCAGATCGGTACTCGCCAGTACCTTGAGCATAAACAGGAAATGCGGTACGGAAAGCACCACCCGGCGTGAGAGGCCGTGTGATGCCAATACAGCATCGGTTGCACCGCTAAAGCCACCGCCGTCCGGTGACACCATCATATGTTCAAGCTGGCAAAACTGCGCCAGCGTCGGGCGACGCTTTAGCTTAGGATGAGCCTGACGTCCGACCAGCACGTAACGCTCGGTAAACAGCGATCGTTGATGCAGCTCCGGCGGCGCACTGTCACGGGTATGAAAAATGATGTCCCGCTCGCCCTGCTCTGCCTGTCGTACGCTCTGTCCTGGGCTGAGTTCATATACTGCCAGGCGAGTATCCGGCGCAGCGGTGCGCAAACCGTTTAGCACTGGCAGCACGATCGCGGTTTCGGTGTAGTCGGTAGCGGCAACGCGCCAGGTGAGATGAGCTTTTGCCGGATCGAAAGCCTCCTCCGGCGCAACGGCGCCCTGGAGCGTCTCAAGCGCCTGTCGCAGCGGCTCACGCAGCGCATCGGCTCTGGCGGTAGGTATCATGCCGCGCGGACCGGGAAGCAGGAGCGGATCGTTAAAGATCTCTCTGAGTCGGGCAAGCTGCACGCTGACGGACGGCTGGGAAAGATTCAGACGCTGCGCCGCCCGCGTCACGTTGTGTTCTGCCAGCAGCACGTCAAGAGTAAGTAACAGGTTGAGATCCAGCTGGCCGATATTAACCATCACTATACCAAAGATATTAATAATTAATTTCTACTATATCTCCTACCCCCCTATTCTGCATTTCTTTCTTATTACTGGAATAGATCATGAACGTACTGATTGTTTACGCCCATCCGGAAGCACGCTCGCTCAACGGATCGCTCAAAGATTTTGCCGTAGCGCATCTGCAGCGTACCGGTCACGAGGTGCAGGTTTCAGACCTGTACGCCATGCAGTGGAAAGCGCACCTTGATGCTGACGACACCACTGCCGAGCTGGCGGGCGGGCGTTTTGATGTCTCGGTGGACTCGAAATACGCCTACGAGAATGGTATGCAGAGCGCGGATATTGCCCGCGAGCAGGAGAAGCTGCGCTGGGCAGACGCGGTGATATTCCAGTTCCCGCTATGGTGGTTCTCCATGCCCGCGATTATGAAGGGCTGGGTCGATCGGGTTTACGCTTGCGGATTTGCCTACGGCGTGGGCGAGCACAGCGACAGCCACTGGGGCGATCGCTACGGCGAGGGTAGCTTCGTCGGCAAACGGGCCATGCTGTTAGTCACTACCGGTGGTTGGGACTCCCACTACAGCCCGCGCGGTATTAACGGCCCTATCGACGACATTCTTTTTCCGATCCAGCACGGTATCCTTTACTACCCGGGCTTTACCGTCCTGCCGCCGATGGTGATCTACCGTGCCGGACGCATCAACGAAGATAGCTTCGCTACCCACGCCGACGCGCTGGCCCAGCGGCTGGACAGCCTGTGGGAGATTGCACCTGTGGCGTATCGTCAGCAAAATGCCGGGGAGTATACGATCCCGGCGCTTACGCTAAGAGACGATATTCTCCCTGGCGAAACGGGCTTCACTATTCACACCAGCAGATGAACCGGTCCCCCTATTCATCGAAGTACCAGTAGCCCTGGTTTATTAGCGCGGTCAGTTCCGCCACGCAGGCTGGGTTACCGAGCGCCGCGCCCAGCTCGTTTTTGCCAAGCGTGGTGTAGCGACAGAGTGCATCCGCCGCTGCGGGATCGGACATCTCCAGCGGCTCGCTATTGATGAAGACACTGTCGCCGACGTTCAGCACCCGTAAGCCGCTCAGCCGGGTCAGGCACTCCCCTTCCAGCAGCGCGTCAAGTACTTCATCCTGCGCATAGGGCGGTTCGGCGGGCGCGATATCCAGCTCGTGGCGCGGCGTAGTCACAAAGCTGCCAAACCACTGCTTAAACGTCTCCGGCTGCTGGATCATCTCGATCATCATTGCGCGCAGACGATCGAGCTCGTAGGCCTCTACTCGCCCCGGATGATCGCGGCAGGTGAGATCGGGATCGCTGTAATGTTCGCTACCGAGATCGTTTTCCAATGCGTAATCGGCAAAGCTGCTGAGCAGATCCCTGCCGTTGGGTCCCCGGAAGCCAACGGAGTAGTTCAGCGCCGTGACGTGGGTAACCCCGTCGTGCGGAAAGCCGGGGGGAATGTAGAGAATATCGCCCGGCTCAAGATCTTCATCAATAATCGGCGTAAAGGGATCGACATGCAGCAGCGCCGGGTGCGGACAGAACTGGCGCATCGGCAGCTTGTCGCCCACCCGCCAGCGACGGCTGCCCATCCCCTGGATGATAAAGACATCGTACTGATCGATATGCGGGCCCACGCCGCCGCCGGGAACAGAGAAAGAGATCATCAGGTCGTCTAAACGCCAGTCTGGCAGCACGCGAAACGGACGCACCAGCTCGGCAGAGGGCATATGCCAGTGGTTGACGGCCTGCGCCAGCAGCGACCATCCGGTCTCACCCAGATGATCAAAGTGCTCAAACGGTCCATTGCTGGCCTGCCACTGGCCGTTGTGATAGCTGACCAGGCGGCTGTCGACCTCTGGCTCCATCGCCAGCCCTGCCAGTTCGTCAGGGCTGATAGGATCAACGAAGTCCCGCAGGGCATTTTTTAAGACAACCGGTTGTTTTTGCCAATACTTTTCAAGGAATTCCGGCCAGTTGAGGTCGAGTTGGTAAGCCATAGGTTCACACCAGAGAGAGAAAACGTCCCTGATTATAAAGAGGCCATGACCGACGCTGCCTTGTCATGGGTCAAGAGTCTGGTGAACCCACTATTTCTAAACAGTGATTTGAGTTTTTCTAAATAGCCAGCCGGCAACTACTGTATATAATTACAGTTACTCTCTTGTTCGGCGCATCGCCTCTTTCTCGCTAAGGAGCCGTTATCATGGCAGATGAGAATTGCCTTGTAGAACCCGTTACGCAACGCCGTTTAACCGTCAGCTACGCGACACGTTTTCACGATCGCGCCCATGTGCCTGCCATCACCATAAAAGGTCAATGGCTGGCAGAGGCCGGTTTCCCCACCGGTACGGAGATGGATGTCCGAATACTGAACGGCTGTATTGTGCTGATCGCTAAACCCGTTGAAGAGGAGCTGATTCAAACGGTGCGGAAAATCAGTACGCTCTCGGCGCGAAAGCAGCGCCAGGTACAGGACTATATCGACCTGGTCGCGGCAAAGAGACGGGTAAACTAAGCGTCTTGCGGCTGTTCATGTAGAGCAGGTTCGCAGCGTGCCAGCAGATCCTGCGTGAAAGCCTCGCTCATCGTGGCTGGGCCAAGAATACGAATGTCGGGCAGCCAGTAGCGTAACCAGCGAAACAGCGTGTTCTGGTCGCTGATCGCTGTCGCAATGGTAATGCTGCCGTCCTTATGCTCCTTCAGCAGGCGCTGGGCGGGAAAAAGCGGTCGGCGCGTCACGAATGTGGCCGCATGAGCAGAGACGTGCAGCGTCACGTCGGTCCTTTTACCAAAGCGGATGCCAGAGGTCGTCTCAAGCTCTTCGACAACGTCAGCGTCCGGCTCGAATGTGGCCTGCGTGGTGGCAAACTCCGCAATACGCGCCAGCTCGAACGACTTCAGGCAGCCCTGCTCTACCGCCGCCAGATACCAGAGGCCATAGTGGTTAATAAGCCGATACGGCTGCAGACGGCGGGCTTTTTCGCGATAAACGCAGGTAATTTCAGTGCGGGAGGTAATCGACGTATCGAGGCTATTGATGAGATCGCCATACTGCTGATTCTCCCGGCTGCTGGCTCCGTGAATAGCAATATTGTCGCCTTTGTTCATGCGCTTACGCAGAGACTGGCCATCATGGTGCGGGAAAAGATGCGCAACGCCGGCGAAGCTGGCGAACTCTGCAAGGTGGCCCGCATGGAGCGACGGCAACAGATTTGCCGTTAGCTTGAAGCGCCCGCTTGATACTTCATCCAGCACATGGGCAAGCCTGGCGAGATCCCGGTAGGCCGTTCGTTCCGCAATGCCAAACCGCTCGCAAAGCCAATTTTTATCGATGGTGACGCCCTGATAGAGCGCGCCAAAGGTTTCACACAGGCGCTCAATAAGCAGGTCGTATTTTGTACTGCCGTTATCCTTCATTGTTTTATGTCCCGTAGAGAGGGTCTCGAAAGATGTTAATGTCATAATTATTAACGGCAGCATCCTTGAAAACTATAATAATTTTTTTAACTGAGTATTCACTCGCTATAAAAGTCATACTTTTTATTGATGGCGCGTTTCATATATAAACAATTCTAATAATTTTTTATCACTCTTTAGCAAGACTCACCTGGTAAAAAGGATTGCCAGCACTATACTTAACCAAAATTAACAAAAATATATTCACCACTCTATTGCTATTAAAAATTGCTCATGCATAAGCATGAGAGAAAATATAACCTATTGGATATACGCTTAAATTTCTCAATGCCTTGCCCATTGCCGCTTCGGTAAATAGCGATGCCTTTATAAATCGTTATTCGCTTACGGATCACAAAAAATAAAAATGCAGGAGAGAGCGGGATGCCTATATTTGACAGCTTCTGGCAAGCAGGTTACGAGGGTGCCGATCACCGTAACGGACAAGGTATGCCGCTCTCAATGAATGACGTAACCGGGCACAACGCCAGAGTGCTAAGCGATTATATTTCATTAAAGAAGTTAAATATTTCAACGGTGCGGGAGAGCGTGGGCTGGCGTCTTGTTGAGACCGCTCACGGATATGATTTTTCATCCGTTGCCGAAAAGATGCAGGCTGCAAACGAGGCCGGAATACAAATTTGCTGGACGATCTGTCACTACGGCTGGCCGGACGACACCGATATTTTTTCACCTGACTTTGTGCCTCGCTTTGCAAAGCTCTGCGGTGCGCTGGCGCAATTTTTAGTGCCCTGGTACGTCTCTTCGCCGGTCTACTCGCCGGTCAATGAGATCTCGTTTACCAGCTGGGCCCTCTCGGTAGGGTTTTTTCGCTGCTCCGCACCGCCGGGCATTGCCACCGGGGAAGAGAGCAAGCGCCAGCTAGTACGCGCAACCATAGCAGCCTGCGAAGCGATCTGGGCTGCCGATCCACGTGCACGCATCTTACATTGCGATCCGATTATTCATCTGGCCACGCCGGACGAGAGCCCGGAGTCGCTGGCCATGACCGCGGGCCATTACAACTCGCAGTATCAAACCTGGGACATGCTCTCAGGCAGAACAGAACCGGACCTGGGCGGCGCGCCCCGTTACCTCGATCTCATTGGGGCGAACTACTACCACGATAACCAATGGGAGAGCGGCAGCAATGCACGCCTGTGGTGGCACCTTGGCGATCCCAGGCGGGTCCGCCTTAGTCATATGTTAGAAACGCTTTACCGTCGCTATGAGCGCCCGATCCTGCTGGCTGAGACCAGCCACGTAGGCAGCGGACGCGGTGCATGGATAAGCCAGATAGCGGCAGAGGTAGCCCAGGCGCAGCTGGCAGGCGTCGAGCTACATGGGGTGTGTCTTTATCCCGCCATCGACCGGCCCGACTGGGAGGATTTGAGCCGTTGGCATCGCAGCGGACTATGGGAACTTGACCATCAAGGCACGGACCCACTGGCACGCATACTTGATCCTGTTTATGCCGCCGCTTTGCAAAAGGCGCAGCACACACTGGGTCTGTTCCAATCCCGATTATGCGATCTGAATGACGCTAAGAATAGTAGCGACCCTATGAAAAAACTGTATATCTTTAGCCATCTGCGCTGGGACTTCGTCTTTCAGCGCCCGCAGCATCTCCTGACCCGGCTGGCGAAACACTACCAGATCTACTTTATTGAAGAGCCAACCTTCGCGCCTCCGCCTGCCAGCTTAACCCTGACGCATCCTGCGCCCAATGTAACCGTGATAAAACCGCATACGCCGCTTCAGGTGCATGGCTTCCACGACAGTCAGATAGCCTATCTCCAGCCGCTGCTGGCAGATATCGTCGACGAAAATGAGGCGCCGCTGGTCTGGTTCTATACGCCGATGGCGCTGCCGCTGTTGGCAGTCTTCAATCCCTCACTGGTGATCTACGACTGTATGGATGAGCTGGCGGCGTTTGAGAATGCGCCAAGACAGCTTTTACAGCGCGAGTCTGCCCTGCTTAACCGGGCCGATATCGTCTTTACCGGCGGGCCCAGCCTCTATAAGGCAAAGTCGGGGCGGCATGAGAATATCCACTGCTTTACCAGCAGCGTAGACGCCATCCACTTTGAGCAGGCGCTTGACCGCAACAACTATCATCCGCTGATCCAGGATCTGCCGCACCCGCGCTTAGGGTACTGTGGCGTTATTGATGAACGTATGGATCTCGATCTGGTGGCCGCGATTGCCGATGCCCATCCGGAGTGGCAGGTGATCATGGTCGGGCCGGTCGTCAAAATCGATCCCGCCACCCTGCCCCAGCGCCCTAATATTCACTATCTCGGTATGCAGCCCTATCAGGCCCTGCCTCAGTTCCTGGCCGGGTGGGATGTCTGCCTGATGCCGTTCGCCCTCAACGCCTCAACGCGCTACATCAGCCCGACCAAGGTGCTTGAGTATATGGCCGCGCTGCTGCCGGTGGTAAGCACGGCGATTACCGACGTCGTTGAGCCCTATAAACATGTGGTCGCCATCGGCTACGATCGGGCAGGCTTTGTACGCGCCTGCGAAAAGATGCTCGCCCTGACGCCTGAGGCAAGGCAGACGATGCAGCGAGAGATGAAGCGGATCGTTGACAGCACCTCCTGGGACGTCACGGCGCAGGCCATGCACGGCCTGATTGAGAAGGAGCTGGCGAAATCGGCTCCGCAGCGGATCGCCACGCCTGCCGCGCAGGCGGCAAATGACGCTGCGCGAAAAAACACGGCGCTGAAGCTAAAACCCTCCCGCAGCGAAAACGCCATCCCTGCCCGCTGTCTGATCCTCGGCGGTGGCCCGACGGGCCTGAGCGCGGCATATCATTACGGCTCGCAGGCGGTGCTGCTGGAGCGCAACGCGAGCGTCGGCGGCTGGTGCCGCTCCATTGAAGACGGGGGTTTTACCTTCGACTATGCCGGGCACATCATGTTCTCGAACGATCCCTATGTGCTGGAGCTGTATGACATGCTGCTAGGGGACAATCTACACTGGCAGATGCGCGAGGCGTGGATCTACACCGACGGCGTCTACACGCGCTATCCCTTCCAGGGGGCGCTGTATGGCCTGCCGACCGAGACCATCAAAGAGTGTATCCTCGGCGCCATTGAAGCCAAGTACAGCAGCACGGCGCAGGTGCCGCCAGAGAACTTTGAACGCTTTATCTATCAGGTTTGGGGCGCGGGTATCGCCAGGCATTTTGCCATCCCCTATAATCAGAAGCTGTGGACCGTGCCGCTCTCTGAGATGGAGACCTCATGGCTTGGCGGACGCGTGCCGCTACCGGATCTGGCCCAGATCGTTGAAGGTGCAGTGGAGCCAGTCGGCAAGCCGATGGGCCCCAACGCCCGCTTTGGTTACCCGCTGAAGGGCGGCTTCCAGGCGCTAATGTCGGCCTTCTTACCGCACATCAAAGGCGTGGTTGAGACCAACAGCGAGATTGTTCATATCCTGGCGAATCAGCATATCGCCGTGCTCGCCGATGGCAGGCAGTTCCACTATGAGCAGCTAATTAGCACCATGCCCCTTCCCGAGCTTATTCGCATCATTGGCGATGAGGCCCCGGATGAGGTGATCGCGGCGGCAAACGGGCTGCACCATGTCTCGGTGCGCTGCGTAAACCTTGGCATTGGTCGGGCCAACCTCACCGATAAGCACTGGATCTACTTTGCTGGCGACACCATTTTCCACCGTATCTTTGTGCAAGGTAACACCAGCCCTGAGTGTAATCCACCTGGCGGCTGCGGCCTGACGTGCGAGATCACCTACTCCGAGCATAAACCGCTGCCGGTTGATGGCCAGGCGCTGATCGATCGCTGTATTGCCGAGTGTATTGAAGTCGGCATCTTTACGGCGGAGGATGAGGTGCTGGTAGCGAATCAGCTGGATATTCCCTATGCCTACGTGGTTTACGATCATGAGCGGTCGAAAAACGTCGAGACGGTGCGGCAGTGGCTGCTGACTCAGGATATCGTGCTGGCGGGCCGCTATAGCGAGTGGGAGTACTACAACTCCGATCATGCGTTTATTGCCGGGAAGAATGCCGCCGAGAAGGTGAAAAACAGCGTCAGCCGACGCGGGGCAGGCGCGTAACGGCATAAAAAAACCCGGAAGCTAACCTTCCGGGTTTTTTGTTTTTTACCGACGATTACGGCGCTTTTTTAGCGGTCTCGTTCTCAATCGGTGGAACCGAGCCCAGATCGGTACCGGTAACCGGGTTAACCGACGGGTCAGATGCGGTACGCAGCTTCATTGCGTCCAGGTTCGCCTGCTGCGGCCCCGGCAGCACGACGCTTGGTAAGCCATCGCCACCGTCCACGGCCGGCGGTGGGTTAGATACGTACTCAAAGTTCTCGTCTGAGTTCCAGCTACCGCGCACTTCACCACCTTCAGACATATTGAAGTAGGTGTTAGCGTACTTCTCGATCGGCGGCAGTTTTCCTGGCGGGAAGTTGTTGCGGATTGAGTAGAGCGCTTTTTCAAAGGAGATCTGGTGGGCTACTTCACGGGTCATCAGGAAGCCCAGCGCATCTTTTACGCCCGGATCGTCAGTCATGTTGATCAGACGTTCATAGATGATTTTTGCACGCGCTTCAGCGGCAATGTTGGAGCGCAGGTCAGCGGTCACTTCGCCGATGGTATCGATATAGGCCGCGGTCCACGGGAAGCCGGCAGAGTTGGTCAGCGACGGGCCACCGCCATACAGCAGCGCGGTCAGATGGCTGTCATTGCCGTTACCGGTGATTTTACGATAAAGCTCGGCTTCCTGATCGGTACCTTCAGCCAGGTCGCCTTTCGCGCCCTTGTTGAGCATCCCTACCAGAGAGCCGATAATTTCGAGGTGGCTTAGCTCTTCAGTAGCGATGTCCATCAGCATATCTTTACGGCCCGGATCGTCATCCCCTAACCCCTGGGTAAAGTAGCGGCAGGCAGCGGCGAGTTCGCCCTGCGGGCCACCAAACTGCTCAAGCAGGAGGTTTGCCAGCCCCGGATTCGGCTCGGCAACGCGTACGGTGTACTGTAATTGCTTTACATGTCTGAACATAGGCTCACTCCAGTGATTATTTATTTTCCAGCATCGTTCACAACTGCTGAATGAAGAATAAATAAATGCTTAAATATGAAAACCTTACATTTTCATAAAAGTCGTCGTACCGCTTATAAGGATAGCCCATGATTCAGATCCAGCTTCGGTATTGAATCATCCTTAGGATTTTAAGATTTGTCTTAAGTAATAGGTCGTAGAACAAATAACATTTTAAGAAATAAGCTTTTACAAAAAGATTTATATTTTTTTTCAATATATATTGATGTATTTGATTTGTAGGTATATTGCCCTCAAATATATTTTTGGCTTAATGTTTATAGGATCCAGAGATGCCCAAGCGTCGCAAATATGATGAATTACCCGAATGTGCAATGGTCGCCACGCTCAGCCTGCTTAGTGGTCGCTGGAAAGGGGTGATCCTCTACTATCTGCAGACCAAGGGCACGATGCGCTTTAACGAGCTGCATCGCCAGCTCCCCGGTTGCACACCGCGTCTGCTGGTCAAGCAGTTGCGTGAGCTTGAGGAGGATGCCTTCATCACCCGCACCGTCTATCCGGTCGTGCCGCCGAAAGTGGAGTATGCCCTAACCGACGAAGGGCGCAGCATTGGGCCGATACTTTGCCAGCTCAATGAGTGGGGAACGGGCTGGCTGGAGCGGCGCGGATTACGTGAGAAAGCAGAGTAACGATCCCGTAGGCCGGGCAAGCGCTAAGCGCCGCCCGGCATTTTCCTGACTTAGCTCAGCGTGACAACGATCTTGCCAATCTGGGCGTTAGATTCCAGGAAGCGGGTCGCCTCCTGTATCTCATCAAATTTGAAGGTACGAGAGATCAGCGGCACAAGCTTGGCGCTCGCCAGACCATCGTTAATAAAGGCTTTTGCCTGCTCCAGCAGTGCGTCATTACTGGTCACCTCGATATAGAGATAGCCCTTAAAGGTCAGGCATTTACCTAGCAGAGCGAACTGTGGGAAAGCCCCCTCATCGGTGCTCAATGCGCCATACTCCAGCAGAATGCCACCAAACGCCATGCACTCTGCAAGCTGGGCAATGGCAGGTCCACCGATGGGATCAAAGACAACGCGCGCACCCTTGCCATCAGTAATCTGTCGTACGCGTTCCGCCAGATTGCCCTGCTCCGTCGCGATAACGTGGTGCGCTCCGGCATCGCGCAGCGCCTGCGCTTTTGCCTCGGTGCGGGTGGTGGCAATAACGGTCGCACCAACGCTGCGGGCGATCTGGATGGCGGCAACGCCAACGCTGCTCGACGCCGCCGAGACGATAATAAAATCATCCGCGGTCAGCTTCGCCTGAGCGATCAGCGCGCCCCACGCCGTAACGTACTGCATCCATGATGCCGCCGCCTGCTCAAATGACAGATTCGACGGATGTTTCACTACAAACTTAGCGGGAATATTGATGACTTCGCCATAGGTTGGCCAGCGAGCCATATCCAGGGTCGGGATCACGCTCACCGCGTCATTTTCTGCAAAGCCGGTCACCTCTGCGCCCAGCGCCTTCACCACGCCCGCCGCTTCATAGCCCAGCTGTGAAGGAAAAACCGCTTCCTGCAGATAGCGGCCGGTGCGGAACATCACCTCGGCACGGTTAAGGCCGATAGCGTGAACGGAGACTTGGACTTCATCAGCGGCAGGTGCGGGCACGTCTACGTCTTCGATACGCAGTACGTTGGCATCACCATATTCATGAAAGCGAACAACACGGGTCATAATGCACTCCTTAAAAATTGGCCCGGGGAATAGCCAGGCAGTAACAACATTGTTTGCCCGGATGCCCTGGAGCGCAATACGACACTTTTTTACACATACTATACAAAAGGGTAGTGTGGCGAAAAATTAAGAATCGCTTGAGCGATAAAATTTGTATTGATTGAAAATATGGATAATTTATGGAGAATTATATTGAGAATACGATGATTATTCTAAGTTAACATTGCATAAGTAATACTTAATTAAGTTGGCGGAGAGAGTAGGATTTGAACCTACGACACGTCACCGTGTGGATTTGGCTATTAAAGTTATTTAACAATAAAGTAGCAAATCTGGCTTAAACCGCTCGCCCACCTCTCCGCTGTTGGAGCCAACTATATCACCCTTGCGGCAGGATGGAATAACCCCATTTCTTTTTTGTGAGCTCACCTCCATAAAATTTATCATGCGCTTAAGTATGTTTATTTGTTGAAATAAATCACAAAATTTCACTTGAAGATATGAGTTCATTTAATATGCGGATCAATATTTTTTCATTGCGGAGAAGGTTATGCCTGATATTGAATGTTTAGAAGTGATGCCAGCTGAGTTCTATAAAAATGCAGACAGAGTTATACTCGAAGGCTATAATTGTAACTGCCAAAAATACTGGAAAGAACAAGACAGATTTATTGTTTACAAGGCTGATAGAGAAGGTTTAGCTGAAATCGTAAACTCTCCGATAGATCAAAGTAACATAGCAACTCTGCTTGAACTCTCGAAATACCACACGGATAGTAACGTAATAATTTCGGGAGGGCATACGGTTGTCAATTTAAATGACAGGTTTGCCATAAGCAAAGAAGTAGAAGAGTCAGTGGACTTTTGCCTTGACTACATTATTCGGTCAGCAACTACTCTAGGAATACAGCCGGATTTTCTTATGGAAATAAATGACTTTTATATGGAAAAAAGTGATGGTGACGAAATTGACGGGGCAAACAATTATAGAAAAAAGGCCATTTCACCCTATATCATACCTGAAAAGGTCAATCAGAAGATCCTGGATATTAAAGAAAATAATCAAATCCAGATAAAAGCATTTTATGTCAGCGAGAAAAATATGGCTGACAGATTTCGCCGCCATATAAAAAACAGTTTATCAGACACAAGTAAATTTCGAAAAGAAGGTTCAAGCATCTGGATGCTCGATAAAAATACCTCTTTTGAAATTATAAAAAACAACAAACCTACTTGCGCAGCAGGAAACGCTGCGACATTCAGAGCAATTAGACACAAAATTTCCTCCAATAAGTCTTTTGACAATTATACATCTCATATCGGCGTTTTCCCTCTTTGTTCAATGAAGAACGTTCTGGACGGGTATAGAGCTGCCTTATCATTTTATGACTTAAACCTGCCATCTTTGCTGGTTTTCTTTGGTAAATCATGCTTTAAATAATTAAATCGGTCATGCTATGTATAGATAGCATGGCCGATAATAGAGATATCCCATGATAAAATTCAAAATAAGCTGGATCCGCTGGGCCGTAACTTTTTTCTCGACTGCTTTTGGTGCTGGTGTGTTTTATCTACCTCAATCTGTAGGACCTGGTGTAACAAGCCCAAATAAGTTTATTATTATATCGTTTATATGTGCATTCATCTCTTTTTGCACTCATTATCAACTATATAAATTCATTCAAACTAGCAATCAAAAGATGATGCTTGATGCAATTGAAAAAAGTTGTGGTTGCAAAATAGCAAAGATAACATGTTTCCTGTTTTTTATCTCTATGCTAAGCATTGCCTTAATAAATTTCATAACTATTGTTAATCAACTTGCTCCCTATATAAACAGTTCTATAATCTCAAGGTTCATTTTATCTTTGACTATATGTCTAATACTTTGTTTGTCATGGTTAAAATTTGACAGAAACATAGAGGTTTTTACAGCTAAAATCTCTTATTTTACAATTATTACTATTTGTATTTTAGCTGTATTCTTCTCAAACTTCAGAGAGGATACTTTTGTTTCTCCCAATTATACGAGCACCTTCGTATCAATGTTCCCAATTCTACTTTTTGTTTTTAACTTCTCACCATGTATTCAAAGATTCGTACAGAAATCATCTATTATTAGTAGCGTAAAGGCTATGCTATGTATTGGGTTAGGAACAGTTGTCATCCTAACGTTCATTATCGTATTTTGTTTTTCTCTATCGCACGTGTTAAATACCGAAGATTATTTGGCATTGCATACTAACAATTTAGACTCACTCTCATTCGTCTCACGAAAAAGCGGTACTTCTTCGGCTATAATAATGTCTGCAGCCGCTATTCTGCTGGCAAGTATTGGAGCATATCTAGGTACACTGACAGGTATTGTCGACAGCCTAATTTCATTTAGATTAGAAAAGAAATGGTTGTCTGTGATGTCTGTACTGGCAATATCTACCCTTTTTGCCACATTAAATTTTAGTATTTTGAAAACCATATCATATATTTCTCTGCCTGTGATAACAATAACAATATTTTTCATACCCTCTATTCATTTCCTAAGAAAAAAAGATAACATAGCATTGTCATTAATTGTCTTATTATCTGGCGTTGCTGCATTATTATCTGTTATCGCCTAGCCATAAACCGCGGATGCTATAATAACTCTATAACATCCCCGGTGTTGATCTCTTCTGCATCCGGCATCCACAGCTTTCCCCATTTTCCGGTACAGTGGCAGGTAAACATCTGCTCAGGATTAACGGCTTTGATGTAACTCCGTAAAGACATCAAACTCCACGGCATGGCGTGCCGGAGATGCATCCCGCCTATAATTGCGTAGATAGTGCTAACTTCCGTAAGCCTTTTACAGTGTTCGATAATATTTTTCAGGCCCTTATGCCCGCAGCCGGTGAATATCACCAGCCCCTTCCCGGACTTATATATCAGGACGCCTTCATCCTTAAGTGCATCAGGCTCTACTCTTTCTCCTTTTACATAGCCGTAAGATTTAGCTGATGCGATTTCACCTGACCATATAAACCTGTCACCTATCTCGTAAGGCTTTTTTGTAAAATAGAACTTGTGTTTAACCGAAGGTGGCTGAGTAGATATCTTCTTGATTTCTATGAAGCGGTTTACAATTTTCACACCTGCATATTTATGATCGTAAACGCCCGGGTGGCACAGCACCTTAGGTAGCTTATGAAGATGCATCAGCCCACCGCAGTGATCGTAGTGACCATGAGATAGAACAACCCAATCAATATGCTCAAGTGACACGCCCATCTTTTCAGCGTTGTGTATAAACGAGTTGTCTGGCCCGGTATCGAATAATATCCTCGTTATGTCATCTTCAATTAACAGGCTTAGCCCTGGCCGACAGATCAGTCCATCGGCCTGTTTTGCTTTCCGGTTTTCCAGCAACACGGTCACTTTCAGCATGAGATCGAACCTCCTTGTTCAATTACGATCAAATCTGGCGCTTATCCAGACTGCTCTGGATCGCCTCTATCTCTCGCTTCAGATTACCGCCGTCATAGACCATCGAGGTATCATATTTTTCATACTTTGCCTCGCGTGTCGCACTAAACCAGTTAAACGATCCGACGCACAGCAGGCCATCATCACCGATAACGATCTTACTGTGCACACGATCCACCAGCCGGGTAGCGATGCCAACGGCCTCCAGCTGCTCTAACGCCGCCGTCAGGTTCTGCTTCTTCTCCTGGCGTTTCGCATAGTCCTTGTCAGAGGTGTTGTAGCTCTTATCCGTGACCACGGTGATGTCAATGCCTCGCGCGCGGGCCTGGAGCATCGACGCTAAAAAGCCCGTCTCCTCTAGCTTCTGCCAGGTCAGCCACGGCGAGACAATGGTGATCTGCTTCGCGGTCTTCTCCAGCGTCTGGTTGAGGAAGCTATCGTGCTGCTCAACGCCGTGCAGGGTGTAGACCCGCGTCTCCCTGGTCTCTAAATCTTTGCGCTTCTTGTAGGCAAAATAGAGGGCATTGTTCTCATCGGCAAACAGGTACTTTTTCAGCAGCCCACGCGGGGATGAAGCAGGCTGGATCTCAAACAGATCCATATCACCAAACACCAGGAAACTGTCCTTCGCCCGGGAGACCGCCACGTTCAGCATGCTGCTGTCGCTATCGATAAACCCGCCGTCCTCATGCTTGGAGTAGACCGGGGAGAAGATCACGATAGGCCGTTCAGCCCCCTGCAGGGAGTGCACCGTGCCGACGGTCAGGGTATTTTCACCGCTGCCAGCGGAGAGTCCGTGATTACCCAGCGCCTGTTTAATGGTGGAGACCTGAGCGCTGAACGGCGTCACGATCCCCACCACCTGTTGGATAGGCTTACCGTAGTGGCTCTCGATGCGCTCCCGGTTATCCATCAGCCAGGCGGCGAGCGTATCGGCCTCCAGCATGTTGTAGCGGCTACCACTGCTGGCCAGCTCGCCTTTGCCATCGATGTGCAGATAACCCATCGCTGGAAGCAGCGTGGAGCTTTTGTCTTCCCTTTTGGGCTGGAGCTTGCCGTGATAGCAGAGCGCGTTGCAGTAGCCGATGATGTCGTCGAAGCAGCGACGATGCTCATACAGATACATCCCGCGCTCCAGCTCAGGATCGTACTGATAGCGCGAGGCCAGCTGGGCGATCCTCATCACGCTGCCAGACGCGGCGCTTTTACCTGCTTCAGCAATGGCGGCATAGGAGCCAGCTATCTCATCCTGGGTATCGCCCGGCAGCAGCTTCTCCGCCAGCATATTGCCCACGTCGATCGCCGGCAAAATACTCCAGATAGGCGGGATCTGTTTGGTATCGCCAATCACCAGCGCCTTCTTCGCTAAAGCAAATGATGCAGCAGCTACCTCCGGCAGCACCTGCCCCGCCTCATCGACGATCAGCAGATCCACGAAGTTGTAGAGATAGTTCGCCTCCCAACCCTTCTGCCCTTTGTGCTCCGATACCTTCATATGGCCAGGCAGCATATAGCAGGTCATCACCACGCAGGGGGTCAACTTCATCCTGCGCTGCCAGCGCGGTTTAACGGTGCCCGCCCCGGTCTTGCGCTTCTCTGCTACCGGATCGCTAATTTTAGCCATATCCATCAGCCAGCGGCCTTCCCAGTAGTGGGTCGTCAGCAGGAACGTCGGGAAGCGGATCTGCGTATCCGCCAGCTCATCGGCCTGTGCCAAACTCAACTCATCATCGCCGGTATAGCCCAGCTCGCGGATGCGATCCCGCCACGCCTGTGCCGCCCTGCTCTCCTGTAGTACGGCTTCCTGAGCCGTAGCGATCTGCTGCTGGTACTGGCTACGCGCGCTTTCTGCGGCATCGAGCAGCGTCTTGATGGTGCTATCGATCGCTTCCGGGCTGGCCCACTCGCTCCCCTCCATAGGCCGCTCCAGCTTAGGCTCAAGATGTTGCTTGATCATATAGAACCGCTTGCTGCGGATGGACGGGATCCATGAGAACAGGGAGTAGAGCAGCGACTCTTTAGCGCGATAGTCATGCCATGCCGCTCTGGCACTGGTGAGCGTTTCAATCTCACGCGCCTGCCCGGTAAGCAGCTGCGTCTTATCGGCGAGATACTGTTCGATGTCATCGGCAATTGCCGCTCTCTGCTCCCGGGCCTGGCTCAACGTCAGCCACGCGGTCTTTAGCGCCTCAAGCTTATTTAGCTGCGCCTGAAGCTGGCCGTGGAGCAGCTCGACAACGGCTTCTGGAGAGGTGCACGCTTCATCGGGGAAGGCGGCCTGCGCTTTGCTAAGATAGAACGCCTGCGCATCCTCAACGTACTCTTTGGACTCTACGCGGTTGAAGAAGTCTTCGGTTTGATACTTTTTGGCGGCCTCGGCGCTTCTGCTGCGTGACGGGAAATAGGCCCCGAAGCTGTTAACCTCCGGCAGCCACCGCCCCGCCATCGGCCCGGTTCCGGTGGCAAAGTCCTTCCCGAAGGCCTCGATGATATTGGTGACCGCCTGATTGTTGGTGGATGTCGCCACGATCACCGGCGGCTCGTCCTGCTCCAGCGCGGCCCTCGCCCATTGGGTAGCGATGATGGAGAGTAGCAGCGTAGTTTTGCCCGTGCCCGGAGGCCCGTTAACCGCCAGGATGTCGCCATCCCTGCTATCCAGAAAATGACTCAACGCATCGCGCTGGGCCTCCGCCAGCGGGAACCTGTCCCCAGAGTGGCCCAGCCGCTCGCTGAACTTCGCGCCTGGAGCCAGCAGCGGCTCGGTCGGAACGTTCTCCAGCGAGGCAAAGCGCTCAAAGAGCGGTACATCTTTTTTGCTGACCAGCAGGTGATCGTAGAGACCAAGGATATGGAAGCTGGCTCCGCCGGGCTGGGTCTTTTTAACCAGATAGCCATAGTCGGCGAGTTCGTACTGCTTTTGGTCATCCAGCGAGGAGCCGGCAACGGCTTTCAGCAGATCTTCTGCATCATCCTGGTAGCATTTCCATTTTTGCCGGTAGCCTTCGTGACGCTTCGCCCGTTCTTCATCGGTTTCAGTATCCGCGTCGAACTCATCGACGCTGGCAGAGACCGAGGGATGAGTGGTTTTGTATCGGTCGTAGCGGGAGATTTCGCCGATAGAGAACGACCCTTTGGGCAGCGGCTCAAGCAGATCGCGGGGAATTGAAGTTGCAGGAGTGGGGAACAAAAATCCTTCGCGGTTCACGACTGCCGAGGTCACTAGCGGAGTGATCACCTCCGGTGCGCCAGCCGTGCGTTCCTTACCATGCTGTAGCAGCCGGAAGTAGACGTGAGGCCGCAGCACGACATCTACCGTTTTGACATCATCCCGCTCGCCTGCAAAGAGTGCAGTGACCATCTCCTCGCTCAGACGTCCTGAATCCCTGTCGATCCACTGAGTAAAACCGCTAACGTCCTTACGCTCAAACGTTCCCTTGCCGAACTCCGCATCCGCCAGCGAGTTGCGCCAGTATGCGGCGAACCCTGAAGTGTTACTGTCCATCGCCTGTCCTGTTGCTGCATGCAAATTATTGGTTTCGCTGTTATAAAACAGCCGATGGATAAACATTGTCCACTTTAGGGAGGAGAGTGCAATGGGTGGGGGGAGGTTTTTGCGGGGCAAGGGCTGCTAAAAATGCAACGAATCGCTTAACCCATACTCTTTTTAATGATTTAGAGTCATGACATAGTTCAGCGGAGAAATGGTCATGGCAGACATAAGCGATGCAGAAGATATAGCAGGCAGGATAGTTAACATTATTGACTCACCTAATACAATTAAAGGAATGATTAACGGCGCACTGACAGTTCCTCTCGATTTTGGATATCTGGCGCTAGGCTATTTAGATACAGATTCAAGATACGACCACCAAACCCAACGGATTCGTATGTTTGCGGCGATACGTCATGACATCTTGAACTACGATCATATCGTTGATGCTATTCAAATAACATTCAAAGAATTCAATAAATACTTATCTAAAGAAAAACAAGATAATACGTATCGAGGTGTTGTCTCTGCAATTACCGGAAGAATATTAGCAACGCAAATTGCTATAACAACCGCAGCAGCCATAATTGAACGAACATCGTTTATCGCGGCGGCAGAGAGTAAAGGTATAATAGGGAAAGTAGCTTTCACTCTTCTTATTGGTGGGATGAGTGAGCGCTCAATTAGAAAATCTGAAACCCTTCTATCTGAAGATCCAGAAATTTACTCACTACTACGTCCACATGATTACGACCTTACCTACTTCCTTTTTGAGCCAGTGGTAAAGCCATTTGTTGATGCTATTCATATTGGTGTAACTCGGGGTAAACCTGTCTTCGACGAGATAATATCAGTGCTGGGAAAGAAACTTCATGTTTTGCGTTAAAAACTTGACGACTTTGGTCAAAGCTGCCACAGACATCTTTATATATACGCTAACGAACATTTGG
Source organism: Pseudescherichia sp. (assembly GCF_032052675.1). Lineage (NCBI taxonomy): Bacteria > Pseudomonadati > Pseudomonadota > Gammaproteobacteria > Enterobacterales > Enterobacteriaceae > Pseudescherichia > Pseudescherichia sp. Next base: position 67,220 of record NZ_DAMBWA010000015.1, on the reverse strand, counting down.
GATGTTATTGAGTCACCTTTATTTATTTTAGGCATAGTACTCTGCGTTATGCTTTTCGAACCCTGGTCCATGAAGTTTGTTTACATAGGAATATGGATCATCACATTCTACTTCACATCTAAATTCATACGTAAATTAGAAAATTGTAGAAAGAAAAACATTTACTAGAGGAAATCATATATCAAACCCAGCATATTTATGGTTAACGGATGAAAACGGCTCCCCCATTATCGGAAGCTGCTCTGTACTTGGTCGAGAAGGTTCTATAGAGATAAAATCGCTTACTCATCACATGAGTATTCCAACGGACAGTAGTACAGGCAGACTTACAGCAACTCGCGTCCATACCCCTATAGTTTTTCAGAAAGAATTTGATCGTATAACCCCTTTTCTTTACCGTGCAATCAGCTTAGGAGTCACGCTAAAATCGGCGGAGTTAAAGATGTATCGTATCCTGGATGCAGGCATAGAAACTGAATACTTCAATATACTTATGGAGAACGTGAAGATAACAGGCATTACTCCTAACCTTCATCCCGGATCAATGACGGGAACTCATCTGGAAAATATCGAGATGAGGTACGAGTCAATTGAGTGGAAGTATGTCGATGGGAATATTGTTTTTAAGGATAGCTGGAACAATCGTTGTGTGGCATAAATTACAAGAAAGACCATAAAAAGCAATATTGCTTGATGCGTATATTCTTATTTTATTATTAAATTTTTTAGTACCTCTGGCTTAAGCGGTGGATCCTGCCGATGCAGTATTGCATGGCAGTTGGGGCATACAGGAATGAGATCGGTTTTAGGGTCAACCTGGTAGTTCTCTTTTATCTCTGACAAAGGAATAAGGTGATGTACATGAATGAAGCCCTTCGCAATTTCACCGTACACCTTGGTCATGTCGATACCGCATACTTTGCACTGATAACCATGCCACTCCAGAGCAGCTTGGCGAGCCTTGCGGTCACGTTCGTAGCGGTTGACGGTTACCTGAACGGCTGCTCCTTCGACATAGGTAGCTTCTCGCTTGATCTCATCAGGGAAGAGGTTTGATGTGATGGGTTCGCTTTTATGGACGATCTGAAAGCCTTGATCGGTGAGGAGCCTGACGCACTTGGATTTTATCCCACCGGTGAAGTCTGCTGGGGTGAAAGTAAGGCCGGTGAGTGCAGAGGCAGCGAGGCCGACAATGGCTTTCGGTGGGTAACGGCGGTCATTGATGATGGCGTCGTAGTCACGGGAGTCAGCGAAGGGGTGATCAATTCCTGCATCGTAGGCTTGGGCTGCGGCGAGGATGGCTTCGCGGGATAGGCTGTTAGGGAGTTTGTTCATGGGTGCACCTTTTGAACAATTATTACGTGCGAAGGCCAGACTCGCATTTTACACTTAATAGACTGATATCAATGTAGTTTATAAGCAGAAATAAATGGTTATACCCGCACTTGTACCCACAAGTTAAAATCCGTACAAAAAATAGACATTGCAAGTGGGTATAAAGCCATACCAGTAGAACACCGGTATGGCCATCAAAGCAATATCAGGCAGGCAGGAAAGTTTTCTTCAAAGGCACCAAAAGTTTGGTTTCGATATCAACCTGCTCATAGTTTTCAATGAGTGCTCTGACAAGGTCGTCTAGCGTCCAGAGCGTCAAGGGTATCGTCGAGCGATCGGCTTCATATCGAGCATCTTTTGTAAAGCCGCCGGTACTGACATAAAGCCCGCGATCGTCTTTATGGCGACCGCCAATAAAGCTGCGGATCTGCTGGCTTCCCATTTGTTCTCTACGATGTTTTACCTCAACGACGATACGTGGATTCTCAAATCCAAATCCATCAGGTGAAGCAATGATATCCTTCCCACGATCTGGACCCACAGGAGACACCTGTGTTTTATATCCCATGCTGCGTAAAACACCTGCAACCAGGTACTCCATCTCCTTCGGATCGAGCCCATTAACTCGATCTTTAATACCTTCACGCGCCAGCGACTCCACATCGCGAAGCGGATCAGAAACGACCTCATCTTCATCTGTAGCTGTTGGATTATGAGTAATAGCGTCTACAGTGGGCTTCTTATCCTGCAAAAGCTCCTCTAGAGCATATTCTGGAAGCTGGAAGACCGTCAGCGTAGAACCCAATGTGTTTTTGGTAGCAACAGACAGTCGATCGCGGTCGATTTCTTGAGTATTCCATTTAACCTGCCGAGCGATCCCCATTCCCTCTTCCGCCCATTCAGGATGATACTGGAAATCAGATGTAATTCTGCCCAGAAGATAAGTACGGTTGGCCGGCGAATAGGTAATAACCCAATCACCCTTTTGAATTTCGTTCACAAAACGCCAGACCTGCGATGCACCAGAACGGGCTGTTCCCAGCTTCGTTAAAGGGTCGGCTTCTTGGTATAAAGCGAGCAACTGGGATCGTGACAGACCGGGTTTGACTAATGGGGCCAGCTGAGACCAACCGATGCCTACAATTTGCTTATCGCGAAAATCGTCATAGAGCTTGCCACCATCGCCGCGGATCATCCACATTCTGTTGCCCATACCCGTCCCTTCATAAGGAAAAGAAATAAAGCCGGATCATAATCTTGTTCGCCGCATGCGTCAAAACCCTCTACAACGACGGCCCAACATTCTTGGATCGTGTTTCGCGATGATATGGTCAGTTAAAATTACAGCTTCTATTTACATGATATTTCGTCCATATAGGCAAAAGCACCGGCCCGCATCAGTTGGTGTTTTTATAATGAGTAAATCCGGCTGGCATGTGAATCAGGGAGGCTGCCCCCAATATTCAACGTGTTGAGTTAATACGATTTCTTTTCAATAAGCCAGTTGTCTGTCGCGCCCTCAAAATATCGACTGCCCGTAGATACGGGGACTGTTCTTTTCAGTCAAATCCCCTGCGATCAATACGAGTCAGCTCGTACTTCTCCACCAGAAAATTAACGGCATCGGCCAAAGATATACTGGCATCTATATGTTCCTGAATTACCGTTTCATCACTGAATAGTGTGCTGGTGAGTATCAGGCCATAATATTGTTCCAGCAGGCGTGCAAGCAGCATTTATCAGACTGCCATGGGCGACAGACATAGCGTCACCGCCTACGGAGTTGTTGCAGGTAGAGTTTTCATATGTGCTCTTGTGAAAGTAGTTAACGTTAGTGGGGTAAACGGCGATGTATACGTAGCCGCAACTGCCAAGTATATCGGCTTCGCAGGTGAAACCGTTGTGGTACAGGGTGACACAGTGGGCATAGCGAGGATCTATTTCACCAGTGGCCAATATCAATTCCATCTGACTGATAAAATGCGATAATACTTCATCAAACTTCAAATATTCAGCTTTAATGAATTTACCAATAATGCTGGCCCGGTCAGCCAGATAGTGCAGCCGGTTGCCCTTCTGTAATGGCGGAGTATTCTGTCTCACGCTAGATTTCAGTAAAAAGATGCCAGATAAAATACTGGCGAAAATAGACAGTAAAATAACAATCAAAATTAAATAATCTATATCATGGTAACCATACTCTATTGAAATACTGGAGGGCACTCCACTGTTAAAAATAAGCGCGACAATAATGGGGGGGGGGATTTATGAGAACAAAGATGAACACTATAGCCCTTTAAAAATAATAGATGTTGATTATGTTAGTCCTGTTAATGGGTAGATATTCATCGACCATGTGATGCATTACAGTTGCATTTCAGGATGTTCAACCTGAGCATGGAGCTCTTTCCATTCTGGGCAATATTTCTTTATGAGTAACCAGAATGTTTTGTTGTGATTTTTCTCAACGGTATGGCACAGCTCATGGATAATGATGTAATCCATTACGCGATTTGAAAACTCCATACAACGGGGATGGAATTCAAGTACGTTATTTTCCGTGCAGTTTGCCCATCGCGCATCAAAGTGCTTAATTCTCCACGTCGTTGCGGTTAGGCCTGTTTCTCGTTGCCAGTGAAGGATCCTCGCATGCAGCTTCTCTTTTGCTTTCTGCCTGTAAAAACCGTCCAGTGCAGGTTTAAAAAGACGACGGCTTACAAAATGGCCCTCGGGTGAAAACACCTTGAATCGACTTTGGTTGAACGTAATGTTGGGTACAGTGAGCTCAGGCGAAGAAATGACTTCACAATAGAACGTCTTACCCCGGTAAGGTAAGCGACTACCGGTTACGATCTCATCTTTCAATGGCCGGTTGACCTCAGCCAAACGTTGCTTGATCCATCGGGCGCGATAGCGTATCAACTCTTGCTGTTCCTGCAACGACACATCCGGTCCTCGAAGGAGTACCTTATGGCCACGTTCCACGGTCACGTAGTGATGAGCGAGCCTTGAGTCGACCCTGAACTCCCACTCGATAGCTGTGGTGCCGTATTGAAAAATGGGCATTGTTAATGACTCGACTGTCAGTTGTTCAGCATTATCTGGAATATCTCATTGGTGTGCTGGCGCGCAACGGTCATGTCCCACCCCCCCAGACCGCGTAAAATTGTACGTATCGTTTTCTTGATCTCATTGTGGATGTCACTTTGTTTCTTCCAGATAGGAGAGCGCATGACAGCTGCAATATCTGGATGATTGAATAATCCTTTCGTCCACGCCAAGGCTTCTGCTTCAGCAACCTGTTTTATCAGATAATTGAACGTTGCCCGCTCAGTTGCGGTACTCAGCCCCATTTCGCTGGGCTTCGCATCTTTGTCTCTGACACGCTGTGCGAACAATTCCAGCTGTTCCAGAAACAAAGCCTGTTCGATCCGACCTTCCCGCTCTTCTTGTATCAGTCTTGCGAGCTCTTCTTCAAGATCGCCGAAGAACGCCGGATCTTTGCCTTTACCGGTTCTGATCGTGTGTTTAAGTTTATTCTTCATAACCAGCGCTGCACTACCTTTGCTTTTTTGCTTACGCAGAAGATCCATATCGGCAGCATCAAGGATAGAAACTTCGCGTCCCAGCAGGCTTTTGACTTCACTTGATTCAATATGTTCGTCCAGCATTCCCTTGAGCAGCTCTGATTCTGAAGCAGTGATGCGTACCTTATCCGCACTGTCCGGCATTTTATTCAGCAACTGCAGTTTAATTTCATTGAATATCTTAAAATAAGGTTTAAACGGGGCCGCGCGCTCATCGGGTAATACAATATCTAAACGACCATTAAACTCCGCAAGAGCAACGAGGAAATCTTCCACGATATCAAGCCGTACGTCCGGATCTAAATACAGGTCGGCATCTTCTTTATAGGGCTCCGGGTGCTTAAGCAGGTTGTGTTTTTTCGGCAGAATATCTTCTACTTTGCTCAGCGCGGCTTTAAGTTTTGGCAGTTCTGATTCTACATCGGTCCAGACTTGTTCAGGCAGAACATCCCCACCATAAATTTTGAGCGCTTCATCCAAGTATTCGACAACTCCGTAGTAATCGACGATATAACCTGCCTTTTTCCCCTTGCGGGTACGGTTCACACGGGCAATAGCCTGAAGTAAGGTATGTTCTTTCAGCGGCTTATCAAGATAGAGGGTACTGACAATCGGCGCATCCCAGCCAGTGAGCAGCATATCGGAAACGATGATCAAACCAATGTTATTGCTCCTAGCTTGTCCATCAGGTTTGTTCTCTGCTTCGTGACCATAAGGCAGTTTGAATTCGGTGTTGACCAGTGTGGGAATATCATCGCTCAGAACGGCAACCGGAGTTTTTCCTTCTTTAGCTTCGCGCTTTACTCGCTCTTCTATCGTTTCCAGAATCCTCTGTGCACCAGTGGCACTGTGGGCTTTCTGCTCGCTTGCTCCAGTACGGTTATCCGTCATACTCCCCAGAGAAATAACGACCTTACTGTCGAATGTGGGTAAATTTTGTGCCTGGCGTTCTGCCATCAGACCATCAATAACATCTTTGTAGCGAACCGCCATATCCCGGCCATCACAGACAAGTATCGCCTTAAATTTTCGAGGTTTTACGCTGGTAAGAAAGTGCTCAATCAAATGCTTCGCGTTCTGTTCAATGCGACTGATGGCCCCCCGGCGCTTTTTCAGCAGCTGTTGCTTCAGTTTTTTCTTGCGTGCCAGAGGTTCCTGACCAAACTCAGTTTCAAACGCTTCTTTCAGATTGCCATCACTGGCCCATTCGGCCATACCTTCCTGGTATTTGATGGGTAACGTTGCACCATCTGCCACCGCTTCATCAAGGCGATAAATATCGATGTATTCTTTGCCGCCAAATTCGCCAAGGGTGTTTTTGTCTTCTTTGAACAGAGGCGTACCTGTAAAGGCGATGAACTTCGCATTGGGGAGTGATGCGCGCATAAAGGCCGCGAGAAAACCGTATTGGCTACGATGTGCTTCATCAACCATAACAAAGAAGTTTGCTTTAGTACTGAGAACCCGGAAATCCACTTTTTCTTCGCTGACTTTTTGCCATTTTGCTTTCAGGGGCTCGCCACTGGCGTTATTCAGACCAAAGTTAAGATTGTTTTCTTTGACTATCCAGCATTCATCCTTACCGTTTTCCAGACGTTTTAAGACACGTCTGACGCGGCTCTTTGAGGACTGCTCTTCATCCGTATCCTCACTATTTTCAGAGTCTTTTGCCGCCTGGATCTGTTTACCATCGCTTTCCTGAAACTTCTGAACCGTAGAGGTGAAGATCGCGCCGTAATCATTGCTTAACATTGCCTCAAGGCCAGCGACTGAATCAGCTTTTGACGCCCTGAGCCCCACGTTGGTAAGGGTGTTGTGGATCTGACGGTCCAGATCGGTGCGATCCGTTAATACCAGAATGCTAGGATTTTCAAAATTGGATATTTCTGCGCGCATCAAACGCGCCAATAGTGCCATGGTCAGCGATTTCCCGCTTCCCTGGGTATGCCAGATCACGCCTCCCTGTGTTTTACCCGGCAAGGCTGGATCATTCCCCTGCAGACGGAGCAAGGATTTCTCAACGGCCCGCCACTGTTGATAGCGAGGCAGTTTTTTGATCATTTGACCATCTTCGACTTCAAACAGAGGATAGAAGCAAACAAAACGAACAAAGCGAGAAGGTTCGAATAATGCCCACAGCAAAGTGTCCTGGGCTGTGGGCTCTTTACCTAGTAACGCTTTAATTTCATTGAGAATGACGTGCTCATCAGGCCTTTTAGGATCAAATTTCCACTTAAGGTAAAACTGCTCTGGAGCATAAAGCGCACCGTATTTTGCCTGGCTGCGATTGATTGCCCCACACACCATGTTAAATGCGAAATGATGCGGGAATGAATTCTGGTAACCGTCAATCTGTGCGATGCCCTTGCTCAGTTTGACGTTGCTGGCTTTACATTCGATCAATGCAAGCGGTATCCCGTTAATGAACAGCAAAAGGTCTGGTTTAAAAGGTGCAGCATTACTATTTTTACCAACATACTGATTGACAACGTGGAAACGGTTATGGGCCGCACCGGACTGGTCAATAAATCGGACGCTACGCTTGCGCCCCTCTTTATCTTTTTCTTGCAGGTTGGACTGAAACAGCACGTTTTCCCAGAACGCATGGTTTGCCAGCATCAAATCGCTGTTATTTTCAAACCAGATATCACGCAGTTGTTTCATTGCTCGGGAAGCAGCACCGGAAACTTCTGCCAGCCAGGGATTGAGTGCATGCAACCTTTCGAGGAGGACTTCTTCCAGAATCAAGGGCTCGGTCCGCACCGTTTGTTCAACCTGACATCCCTTGATGTGGGTATAGCCGAGCTTCTTTAGCAACTCAATTGCTGGACGCTCAACGCCATCCAATTCCGGGAAAGATGTTGCAGTCTTACCTGACATAGCCGTTTCCTTCATTCATGTTGTGTAAAAGATGCCCGGAAAAGGGCATCTTCTCATTACGCAGCTTCTGCTTCGTCACAATCCAACGGTATCCGCCATTCTCCTGTGAGTAACTTTTGCATCAGACCTTTTTTTAGAATCTGAGTTTCGGATTTTTGTTGTTCAAGTAACCGAATTTTACTATCAACTGTGCTGCAAATTCCCATAATTTCTTTTTGTTCATTTACAGGTGGCAGTGGGATATCAAAGCTACGAATCTGCTGGAAATTTAATCCCTCTCGGTTACCACCAGCTTGTAAATTCCATATTTGCTTCTGGCCAAAATGTGAGTTCAAAAATATACTAACAAACTCTGGTAATAAAGAAGACGTCGTGCGAATTATGCAGACATGCTGGTTAACATTTCCTTCTAAAAAATCATCAGGCAAAACAGCACATCGGCCAATGGATGCGCCGGTAATATTTAGCAATACATCTCGTGGTTGTAATTGAGAGCCTTTCATCTTTTCATGTTGCGTTTCTGTGATGAAAGCAACATCATCTAACTTCAATTTTCCAAATAATATATTTTGACTTCTTAATAGAGGGATGCCGTGGTTAACATATGCTTTACTTCCCCCTTTAGGGGTTACACCGCTACCAACCTTGGTTGCATGCTCGCCAAGTTTAGCAATATGCCAAGATTTTGGGTTTTTCCCACATGATGATTTTTTTAATTCAGTATGTGGATGCCATTTACCATTTTCATCTTGAACCCCCACTCCTTCAGAGAATAACTTTTGCAATAGAGCTTTTTTAAGATTTTGCGTCTCAATGATTTTTCTGTCAATAAGCTCAATTTTTTTATCTACTATCGATAAAAAATTTGCTATTTCTGTTTGTTCGTCAACAGGAGGACATGCAATCACATAATTGGCAATAAAATCTTTCCCAACGCGTTTTTGCCCAGCAGTTCCTGTCATATTCATCTCACCTTTTTTTCTAAAGTCCTCAGTGGTGGTGATATAATGAATAAATGATGCACAACCTTTCATTGGTTTAGCTCTTAGCACATGAAATTCAGTGCTTCCAAAGCCTATTCCATTTTTAAGGCCTTTAACGAGAGCTCCTTTACCATTTTCGAAACAAGGTGTTATCTTCGCAACTAAAATGTCATTATTATAAAATGACGTGAATCCCTTCTTAACTTCACCATAGGACTTATCGGTAGTATTACTAAGATGAGAGTCAACGGTAACGTCAGCCATTCCAATGAAGCTGATCTTAGTAAAATCATTAGAAAGTTTGATCGGCTTAGGGTTAATTTCTGCGATATCAGAAAGCGGAATGTGTTTCCAGTCAGTGGGAATCTCCCCGATCGGAGAAGATTGAAATGATTTTTCAATAAATATTTTTTTCATATTATATCTCCCTAAGAACTGAAAGATATGTAGCAAGTTCTTTATTGACTTTATCGAGTTCCGAATCAATAAAAGATAACCTATCCCATGTCTTTGATATGTTTATTTTTATTTCGTCTTTTGATGTGTCAATATATCTACTAATATTTAGATTGTAATTGTTTTTAATGATCTCTGCCATTTCGACGATACGTAAAAATTTATCAACTTCAACTTTTTTCAGTATTTCATTCAATGACTCTTCAGTGTTCTCACCGGCATCAATCATCGTCTGCTTGGCTTTATTTAACTCGAAAACAATGCGTTTGATATCTCTTTCTCGAAGGTGGTTCATATTTTTACCATCTTCATAGTCAGATGAGGCGTCAATAAAGATCACTTTATCCTTAAGCGCAGCAGGTTTAGCTTTGTTAATCAGAACAATCGCAGCTGAAATTCCAGTGTTAAAGAACAATGCGGGAGGCAGACCAATAACGGCTTCAATTAAATCCCCCTTAAAGTCATCTTTACCCACTAGAAGGCCCTGACGGATTTTACCTTCTTCCCCTTCACGGAAAAGCACACCGTGCGGGACGACCACGCCAATACGACCATCTTCACGAGTGGATGTGATCATATGTTGCACAAAGGCAAGGTCAGCCTTCGTCCGGGGCGCTACACCTAATCCGAAGCGACCAAAAGGATCCTTAAGTTCGGTAGCGTATTTTGGTGCGATTTCGGTTTCTTTGCCGTTCTTATCGACTTTAGTTTCTTTGTTAAGTTCCAGCGGTTCCCACCACTCTTTGCTGGAAAACGGTGGATTAGCAATGACGCGATCAAATGGCATTACGCCATTGTTGCTGTCAAGATGCTGTGGATTGACCAGCGTATCTCCACGCCTGATATCACCATCCAGGTTGTGCAGGAACATATTCAATTTGGCGATAGCCCAGGTTCCAAGGTTCTTTTCCTGACCGTAGAGCTTACAGTTGGGTTTACCCATTACGACGCCATCATCAGGATAGGTATCCCGAATGTAGTTTGCGGCTTCGACCAGCATGCCGCCACAGCCACAGGTTGGATCATAGATCTCGTGGCCAGGTTTAGGGTCAATCAGTTTTACAATCAGCTCTACCACACCATGTGGAGTGTAGAACTCTCCGCCTTTTTTACCCGCATCGTCAGCAAACATACCGATCAGGTATTCATAGGCATCGCCCAACAAATCGGCTTTATAAAGGTTTTTATTGCCCAGTTTATGACGATTAAAGTGGCGTAATAAACGCATCAGCAGTTCGTTGCTAAGTTTGTCTTTGTCACCAAACTGAATGGCAGTCAGTACCTTCTCGAGTGACGGATTCTGACGTTCTATTTCTGCAAAGGCTTCGTCGATGCTTTCGCCTACGTTTTCAGTTTTCTTAACAAGATTCGACCAACGTGCTTGTTCGGGAACAAACTGCTCAGGGTTATCTTCTTTGATAAGTGCCATCGCCAACGCTTCTGAACATTTTTCATCTTTCATGATGGCAGCAATACGCTCATCAAAGACATCAGAGAGGCGTTTGAGAAAGATCAGGCCAAAAATGTAGTTTTTGAAGTCACTGCTGTCGACAGTACCACGCATGATGTTGGCACTGCCCCATAGCCAGCTTTTCAGTTCGTCGAGAGAAATTTTTTCAGGTGCGGTTTCGGTTGTCATAAGGATCTCTTAGCTGTCCACTTCTCGCCAAGTCACTGACATATGACGAAGAGCAAAAATTTGGCGAGGATTATAACGCAACTGAACGTTAAAGGTGGCTATCGTTGTCGCTGATTTTGCCTGCTCTGTCACTTCACGATCATTTTACCTACTGCCCTATGTTTTGTTGCACATCACTAACTCCTGAAGGTATAGCCCTATTCACTCTCACGCTAAACCCGCGCCAGCCCACATCTTTGCCCTTGGGCAAAACGTTGGTAACACCAAAAGACATTGACCCCATCATCAGATTAATAATCACGTCATCGTGCATATTCTTGAGCCTAGCCAGATTCCAGCAACTGTGGGTATCGCTGCTGTAGAGCACATCCAGCTATTGACCAATTCTCTCCAAAAAGCTAGCAAGAAATCATATATGAGTAGATAGAGACGGCGTCATTTTGCAATCCCTTGCATCAATGACTGCATCGTTACTAGCATAAGAAGATTATGGTGGCTAGCACATCGCTTCAGCATTCAGTCGAGGTTGACGGACTGGACATGTCCCATCCTGTTAGATTGTATCTTGCGGGAATGACACAAAACTACAATCTAACCTACTAATTATCATCAGATATATGAGCTGATGAATAATAAGTCTAGCCTACTATGTCCTTTAGAATATATTCTCATTTCCCCCATTATCCGTTTCCCAAAATCAAACGGACTAACCCCCTTCACCCGATTCGCATCCAGATAGTCAGCCCACCACTGCAGCATCAGTCTACGCTCCCCAAGATGTTCCGCCTTATGGATATAAGCCGCACACAGAGCTACGCTCCTGATGACTCGCCTGCCGCTCCACCGCATCCCTCGACCACAATCCTGACTCAATCAGAGAACTACAAGCTATCGGCCTGAAACCATGCCCACATACTTCCGTTTTTGTATCATAGCCCATCACCCGTAGAGCCTTTTTAACCGTATTTTCACTCATCGGCTTACGCGAATCGTGATCGCCTACGAAAATCAGCTCTCAATTCCCATTCATGCTTTTAATCTGTTCCAAAATGGCTAGAGCCTACCGCGACAAGGGAACAAGATGTGAAGTACGGATCTTCGAACCACGCTGAGAATGCTTAACACCTTCCAACAGCTCACGCTCATCCGCCAATGACACTTCAGGGTATTTCCCCAGCGCCAGCATTTCCTCTTTACCGCCAAAGCAATAACAAAGCCGCCAGTATTTAGAACCGTTCGGGTGAACCAGCAAAACCGTGTCTTCATCGTCAGTAAGTTTATAGGTTTTTGCTTCAGGATTAGCCGAACAAACCTTCACATCACTCAGAGCCATGATGAGTATCCTTTCAAGGGTTCTGTGTGGGTACAAACATTATCGAACCGGGATATACCCGCAGTTGTACCCGCATCAGTAAGTTGATGTAGATTGAATCAGGTTGACTTAGGTTGACTTAGGTTGATTGAAAAAGCGAGGAAAGCCTTATATAACGTGAATTCCAGGCACAAAAAAAGCCACCCTTAGGTAGCTCACTTTTGCATCACTTGGTGCCGAAGGCCGGACTCGAACCGGCACGTATTTCTACGGTCGTTCGCTTGTCTTGCAAGCTCCTGTAATGCTTTGAATCAACTGCAAAAACAGGAAAAGACTTCGACATTTCACACTATACAAAATCAAGTGCAAAAGCCCTGACAAAATAGCTGGGGTTTGCATGATTTACAAGAGAGATCGTTACTTAGTTTTAGATCCTTGCGGAAACTATCTGGTGAGGATAGCCATACCAAAGTACATGCGTCACCTGTTCGGAGGACGGCACAGTTACGTGAAGAGCACAGGCACACGCGATGTGCGCGAAGCCCGTCTCTTTCGTGATGCGGTGGCCCTGGAATGGATCAAGATACGTAGCCAGCTAAAGCCTGAGCGTGATCGCGGCTCGAAGGTGGAGCAAATCCTGAATGAGCTACGCCGGATCGGGACGTATGCACATGAAGCACCAGAACCACTAAGCACCCCTGTAATGAGTTGCCCTTCCCTTTTGAGGATGCTGGATCAGTACATTCTCCAGTTCAGCGAGAAGCGCAAGCTCACCACCCTTTCAAAGACGAACAAGGCCGTCGAGGTGCTCTTAGAACATCTGAAAAAACGTGATGTTCAGCTTCGTGACATTAACCGAACCACCGTTACAGGCTGGCTTGATAAGCTCAAGACGGAGAAAGCACCACAGACCATACAAAACTACGTCAGCGCACTGGCTCAAATCTGGGATCTGGCTCGTAACCGCTACCACGATGCACCGCAAGAAAACATCTGGCGGGGGCATTCGCTGGAGGCCAAAGGTAGCAAGGTGAGCTACGAAATTTTTGAGCCTGGCGAATTGGCGAAAGTGTTCGTAGCGATGGCAGATGATGAAGAGATGCAGAATGTAACGCTGATCGGCATGTACAGCGGTATGCGCCTTAATGAAATCTGTTCACTACGTGCAGCCAACATCCGAGAGATTGAAGGGGTGTTATGTTTCGAAGTGACGGAGGGGAAGACCAAATCAGCAGCCCGTATCATTCCGGTGCATAGCTTGATCACTCCGTTGGTATTGTCGCTGCGTGAGAAGCCCCACAACGGCTTTTTATTCTATCGGGCGTCAATGATTGACCGGGCAGACGGAAAGCGCTCTACGTGGCATTCACAGCGTTTTACGAGGGCTAAACGTAAGGCTTTGGGGGAAGTAGGATCAGAGAGAAAAGTATATCACTCGCTGCGTCACCAGGCCGCGCAAATTTTGGATAGGGGCGGCATAGGTAAGAAGTTAAAACCTGTACCAGAAGACCGCGTGGCGCTACTTTTGGGCCATGAGCGTGGCAGTACAGAGAGTTTTAAGACGTACTCCAAAAATGCCGCCTCTCCCATTGAGCTACGGCAATACATCGAGTTATTACGCTATCCAGAGATAGAGAACCTGTTGACTATCTAAATTAGCTAATTTATATTATTTATCTAAATTTGATAAATGAGATAAGAGATGACCGAAGCACAGATCTACGAAAACATTAAACAGGCAATCAGCAGCGCACCGCGCAAAGGTCAGACAGTGGAAATGCACCTCCAGATGATCAAATACGCTGATGACCTTACAAACGTAACGGCTAAAGAGTTCTGTGAGGGTGTCGGGCTGAAAGCCAGTTTTGGCACTGAGTTCAGTAAAATGAGGAATCTCACTGAACGCCTGAAAGCCGCTGGACTCGATACCAAAAAGCTATGAGCAACAAAAAGGGGCGCAAGCCCCTTATTTTTTAAACTCCGTCGTGACAGTGTCAGATTCAGTTTTCTTAGGTGCATTATTTACCACCTTCTGTTTCACCGTTCCTCCAACGTTCTTGTTGGCTTTAGTTTTAGTGGCAATCACATTTACCGTAGCGGTGCTGACAAGCCTGAGCTGTTCAAATTCAAGATCAAATTGCATAGCAAATTCAGACTTATAATCGTATGAGATACCAGAGAGAATGACATTCTCATACACTTTGTGCTCGGTCACTAATGTGATGGGCTGGCGACTGTCAAACATCTGGTCAAGGTATTCGATAGCCTGGGAAATACGAGTACCATTAACGCCAGCACTGTATAGTAAATCCTTCTCCAGCCTTACCGGAGTTTCGGAAATAATACCAGATAGCTTGAATGTGTTATTCTTGAGCTGAACGTGATCGCTCACCTCTGCTCCGTTCTCAACGGGATAGCTTGTAATGTCTGCCTGTCTGCGTATCCCGGTATCCGTCACTGCATCGAACACTATCGCCTGATAGTTTTGGATGTAGCTATCAGAGGCTGAATTATAAACAGATGCAAGAATGGTGAAGCCGTTTTCACCTTTGGTGCGGGTAGCACTACTGTTATTACTGTTCTGAGTTGAATTGATTCGGGAAGAATCGCCCCCGATTGTTAAACTTCCAGGTGTTGCCATTTAATTTTATTCCTTACGGAGAGGGGCAATTAGCCCCCCGCCCCTTGTCCAGATGAAACAGCCAGCACCAGACGCTGATTGTTTTCAGTGATGCGTTGATCAACTACAGCATTAAGCATGTTACCGAACGTGGGATCAGCCGATATAGTGAGATTGATTAGCCCTTCCGGTAGTTGGTTTTGCAATACCACAGGCTGCATGATCGGTGTATTGGTTGGCTTAGCTGGGGCTGCTGCACTCTGTTTCAACATGGAGACAGGAGAGTAATCTTCGTTAACGCTCTGTGTGTAGCTGCTCACATCTTTAGCATCTGATGTGCTGCCATTCCACCATTCACGCACTGAATCAAACACAGTAGGCTCATGTACAGGAGGCTCAGATTTAGCTTTGGGCTTAGGTTGGGTGTCATCTTCGGCATTAGCCACAGAATCACTTCCCGGCTTTGGAGATGCTGGCGTTGTACCGTTCCACCATTCACGCACTGAATCAAACACATTATGCTCATGTTGTGTGCCATCAGCTTTAGGCTGGCTGGCTCCGTAAGCGTTAGCGACTGCGTTATCATCAGGTTTTGCAGGTAGAGAAGTCGTGCCGTAATGCTGGCTCACCGCTTCTTTAGTGGTGTTGTCACCGTTCAGGAGGTTTAGCTTACCTGTGATCCAGTTGGTTAGCTTCATCAGACCGTCCACCACATCACCGGCTGCTTTCCCTAAGCCAACAAAGAAGGGTAACGCCTCCTGCATAGCTTCTTTAAATTCTCGCATGGTGTCAGGGTCAATCTCTGACAGGAATCCTTCGAAGAAGGCCAGCTTCTGGCTATCATTGAGAATATCTAGTTCCTGATTAAACCTACGATATTGAACAAGCTGGTTCTGCTGCTCCTGCGATAACCACTGACCATTACGCTTAAGCACATCCACCTGATCAGTTAGTGCCTTACCACCATTCGAGAAAGCACCATGCAAAAGACCGAGATCATCGGCTAAATCCTCAAGGTTATGGAGGATTTGCTCTTGAGAATACCCTTTACCCTGCATGGTGTTGGTGTAAGCAGAGACGAAGGAGAACGGGTTTGATTGAAAGCCTTTTAGGTCATCTTTAGTGAATCCCATGTTCAGGGCTGTATCTACAGCAGCGTTCCCGCCTTTCCATTGTCCAGACTTTTTATCAAAGGTGCTGTTGGTGTAGCTATCTGCCAGCTTTTCGGAAATGTCTTTCGCCTGGTCGAGTCCTTTCCTCTGCCCTTGCGTTCCCATCAGGGAGTCGATCCCGTTAGCCGTGGCATACTGAGAGATTGCCTGCAAAACGTTATAATCCACCCCGCCCAGTTTTGCACGGGCGACGATTTCGCTGCGCTCTTCCTGTGCCGTTACCGCATTCCTCGACCATGAATAAGCACCGTAAGCCGCCGCTCCCACACCAGCGCCAGCAAGCGCACCAGTGCCTAACCCCATCAGAGAGCCAGAGATAGCACCTGTAGCCTTAGATCCACTTACAGGAGGCGTAGCGCCTCGCTTAGCTGCTTCCCTACGTGAAGCATCGAGCCTGCGATAACCCTGCTGTAAGCGCTTAATCTCGCTGTTCTGGCGTTGCAGGGAGATATTACCCGCTGCATAGGCTTTGGTGATACGTGACGCTGCAAGCGCGGCCTGTGTTAGCTCAACATTGGTAAGATGTTGCATGCTGCGAAAACTGCTGGCAGTGTCGAGAAGTTTTAACTCCGCACGTTCACGGCGCTGTGCGTTTCTTGTGGCGTTTCTTGTGGCCTCTTTCGCTGCCTGAGCCTCTACACGGGCTTGCGCCTTAGCTGCCCTTGCCTTTTCCCGTTCATCGCTATTACGTGGCTTAGAGGCTTTCTTATTCAGCTTATCTAATTCTCTTTCAGCAGACTTTAGCCCCTGGCTGAATCTCTTCATGTTCAAAGTAGGATCTTTTATCCCTTTCGCTTTCTTCTGAATTTGATCGAAAGCATCCATAGCTTCCTTCATTGAATTACGGTCAACACTAAATGTCACCGTGTTATTAATTTTTGAAGTGTTAATTTCAAGCATTATTCACCGCCTTTCTTGCTCACCAAGTAGTTGAGTGCATCAGACACACTACGCCCACGGTGCAATAACTGCCGGAGGTGTCCGTGATCTATTTCAAGCACACGACACACCCCCGCCAGATTTAACAATTCTTCTGCTGTTTCAGCATTTACGGCGAGGTGAAGCCCCGCGCTTTTTACAATCACTTGCATCTATCTTTCCTCTTATTCTGGAAATAAAAAAGGGCGGGAACACTGGGGAGATTTGCGCTCTCATAGTTCCCAACGTTCACACGCCCTATTCAAAGCCTGATTATTTCCAGCGGGTCAGGCTCCCGCTTGCCTATTATTCTGAGGCTTTAATGTGAACGGAGAAGTTCAGGCCGTGGTTAACTGGCAGTGCTGAGTTCTCAGAAATCACGTTAATTGCGTTGCCACGGTCGCTTTCGAAGCTCCAGCTATACACTTCCGCAGGTGCTGCATTAAGAAGTTCAAAGGTGCTGCTGGCTGCGCCGTAAATGTTGGTGTAAATACCACTTCCTTTAGCGAATTGCGGGATAGCGATAGCGTCAGAATTACCCATTTGTGCAAGTAACAGCGGATCAGTTACTTTGAGCACATCCACGTTGGTTCCAGGAATGCTAAAAGTGCTCACGCCTGGCAGGAGGTCACGACGCTGGAATACTACGTTTCCTTCGTCCAGTGGGCTGACATAGCGGAAAGCCGCTTCCATTGCAGGGCTGAAACGCAGATCGCTATAAAATGAGCCTTTAGCAAATAAGATGATTCGCTCCACTGCCGCCGCCTGGCTTTGTGCCGCTTCGGTAATCTGGCTCACCATGTCGTCAATCGCACGTAGAGCACTGCTATCTGTAGCTGACAGATCAAGAGTGGCATTCATCGGGGCTACGCCGAACAGGTCGCCAAAGTCGATTAACAGATCGTCTGTCTTAGGCGTATACACCTGACCAGAGAACAGGCTACGAGCAAGATAGCTTTCACGAGTGCGCATAAACGCTACAGCGTGTTTATTCATGTAATCACTGTAAATGTCCGTCACTGTTTCTTGAATGTCGCTTCCAGGCTTACGTTTGCCCTGAATGTCTGCCGGAGTGATCACGTCTTCGCGTAGGAAATACGGAAGCTCAATAAGCCATTCTTTACCGCTCTGACGTGCTGTTACGTTATGCTCATTTGAGAAACGCGCCGTAGGCTGGTTAAACAGGCTGGTGTTATCTTCCAGCAGACGGGACACACTAACTTTATGAGATGTAACTCCGTCGCCATCAAAAATGTTTAGTGACGATAGTAAAAAATTGCGGGTACTGGTTAGCCCGAATAGTGGACTAAGATCCACAACTTCATTTCCAATAATCATTATTTATCTTCCTTGCTTAAGAGGTGAAAAATTCACGAGTGGCGAAGCCTTGCGCCTGTAATGCGCTGATCGCTGCTGCGTGGTTAGCTGCGTTGAGATTGTCGCTCTTGAGGGCAACGTATGATCCAACGTTGGGAGCGCGTAGGACGTTCACAGGCTTATTGCTGCCAGCTTTAACGAGGTCGGACACGACGACATAAGCCACATTCCCAGATGTATAGAGAGCGCCGGATTCGCCTATAACATCGCCGCACTGCACATCAGCAGGAAGAGAAGCAAACACTTTACTGTCTACTGCTGCAAAATTGTCGGTCGCAGCACTCACAATGTCTGTGTAGCTTTTACGAACCGGAAAGACTTCTGATAGATCAATAATCATTGTTTGGTTGATTCCTTTTTTACTTTATTGGCGATCTGTTCCTGAATACTTAATTTATTTGGAGTGGTGTTTTCAGAAGGGAAATAACGCTCTACAGCTTTTTCAATTTCTTCTACAGTGCATCCTGCCATTTCAGCCACTTTAGCTATTAATTCAGGGTTACACAGAATCACTTCATCTTTGTATTTTAGGATTCGGTCGCGATTGTTTAATAGAAACATTGCCGTTTCCTTCGCGTTGGTCTGTGCATTAATAACGAAAGCGTTACACACAGATTGTTAAAAAGGGGCGATTAAGCCCCTGGAGAGAATGCTCCTTGCTAGAGAAAGCATTGTTAACGTCATTTAAGGAAGAATGAAGTTAAGAATGGCTTCTTGCAGAATAAATTCAAAATAATGAGGGCGCAACTGTTACGAATAACAGAAGTAGGATCGCCCATCATTGCGCCTCATTTAAAAGCGTGTTGCAGCGCCCTGGAATAAATGAGGCTTTCATTATCTATCGCTGACACTTTCGGGAGTGTTATTAATAGAAGATTGCCAACCTAACGTAATTCCTGAATCACTGAGATTATACAGTTCTCCAGAACTATTTAGTTTGACAACTACTCAACCCTAACGGGGGTTTGAGATTTGAAAAGCACAATGCTTTTCCGTAAAGAAAGGAGATGCACGGTGATTGTTCACACCATTACCACAACATAATAATGTGACCGTGCATTACCTTCGGAACGACAAAGAAGAAATAACCGTAGCTAAAGAACATCATCCATTCTTTACGGAAAGACATTGAGGAGAGAGCGCCGCTATGGGAAACGGCATTCTCTGGAGTGCGTATTGACATGACACACAAGAAACAAGCACAAGATTGAAGTAATTCGAATACTCAACCCTTATTTACATAGTAACATAATAGTTATGCACTTGTCAAGCCATTTATGCACTTAAAGTGAATTATTATGCAACATCAAACACACCGTATACCTCTGCGATAGAGAGCACCAGCTCAGCAAGTTCAGCGGTGATGTATTGCAGGGAGCAAGCAAGCTCCTCAAGGTCATTAGCTACACGCCACGCCTGATCAGCGGTAATGGTGCTACCGTCACGCTCCACTAAACGAGCTACAGAGGCTTGAAGATGCTCAAGGGCTGTAATGGCTTGCTCTGTATGTCTGACAGCGTTCAGGAGGCTCTCAGGCGTTGCTGTAATGTATGTTTTATTCACTTCCTGTAGTAGCGGGAGATGATAGTTATCTTCGAAACTAAGGAGTAGAGATTGAATTGTGTCGTTAGTCATTATAATTTTCCTTATCGTCATTAAATAAAAAGTCCAAATCGGCAGTGTGACCACTCAGGCCGTTAGTTTGTGAATACCCGACATAATCGGCGTAATGTTCAAATCCGAGAATTTGCCAGGGTTTAAGCTGGCTGCTGTCAATAATGTATTCTTTTCTTTTTCGAGGTTTCCAGAATACGCCGGATGTTGTGGTGAGGATTTCTTGCAAGGCGTTGTATTCATCACCGCAAGGTACAGAGGGAGGGTGTTCTATTATTTCTGTCTGCCATTCACCTGGCTCAGATTGCCTTGCTATGTCTTGTAATGTAGTGGTGAACTTGCGTTGATGTGCTCTTGTCGCTTTTTGAATTCTGCCTAGGCTTGACCTATTTTGTTTTCGTCCCATTATGCCCTTTTATTTTATTGGGAAACCTTCTGTGTATTGTCATAACATAAATTCCATAGAATGCCGTGAAATACCATAGTGCAAGCATCATAAAAAGTTTCCCGTATTGTTATTTAGTGTTCGTGTTGCTCATCAGTTGGTTGTAGTGATAAACGACACATTTGGATTAACATCGAAATCGTAAAAGTTACTTTTACGGGTGATGGTGATCACTTTCGCAGAGCGTAGCAATTCGATCCAATACCTCACACCGGATTCACTGTAGCCCAGGGCGCTTGAAAGTTGCTTCACGCTGGAACGGAATGTTCCATTTTCACGGTGGAGGCTTGCAAGATGATTATAGATGCGTCTGCATACGTCATTACAACCAAGCTGAAAGTTTGTGTCTTCGTTCAGTAGGTAAAGATTATTCATTGTTCCTCTTATGTTTGTTTTGTCCGTGCGTATACTTCACGTTTCGCTTTCAAATGTTGGATTGAATGTTGATTTATTAACTTTCCCTGACTTTCGAACATTGCCAAATAAGGTAAATCAAAGTCGTTGAGAACTGTAAACTGATCAGCATCGTTGCAACGTTGAAAATAAAACCAGTCTTTAGTTTCATCCCGTGGCTTTTTAAACTCGAATGGGGAAACGGCTTGTTGCTTGTCTAAGGCTTTCTTAGGTGCGGGTTTTGGCTTCGGTGCTGGCTCCACTTTTTCTGGCGCTTCCGGCATTTCGTCAAACTCGCACATTGGATCGGCTTCGGGGGTAAGTTGCTGCTTTTCTTCCTGCGCCTCTGGCGGTGCTTCTTTGGTGTTCCCAAACACGGGATATTTCAGACAGTCCACCCAGACAGGTTTTTTTGCAGTTCCAGCGTTACGCTCAAGCAAGAAACAGTCTGGTGTAATGTCGGTTATCGTCCATTGGTTTGATCTTCCTGACAGCGTGGCAACCACTAAACCAACTTGCTTTAACACTCTCAAGCATCGTAACGCTGTACTTTTAGAAATGTTAATACTATCTGCAAGCTCTTCTATGTTGTCGTAGTATGTGCCTTTATTCCCGCCAGTGCTGGACGTGGTGAAAAAATGGTAACGCTTGCGCATTCGTGAGTATAATAATTTAGCATCGTTGGAGAGTTCCACGCGCTCACCTGTTTTAAGGTTGGTGATGTGGCTTGCTTCGGATAATGCTTCTTCTGTACCAAAATACTTGTAAATTTCTCCGTTTATAATGTCGGTCATGTTAGGGTGCATCCTTATTTAGTAGAACGTTCTCCGCTCTTGATTGATAATGAAAGTGTGGTTGCAGCGTCAATTAACATCTCCTGCACTGTTACGCCTCGCGCTCGTGCCTCTTTAAATAAAGTGGTAAACACTTCATCAGGCAGTTTTACGAATGTTCCGGCTGGTTTCTTCTTTTGAGTTTCGCTCATGTGGTTTTCTCCTTATTCTTGGTTATTCGTTAGTTTCTTTCTGTTCCGTTCTGATTAGATCGAAACGGCGAAGTACTTCGTTAAAGAACTCTTCACGCTCTTTATAACCGTGCTTACGATTGGTGTTGCGTATAGCTTTAATTTGGAAACGGGTGATTTCACCGTTAACAAGCTGTGATACCGTAGTATCTATGTCGAAGTATTTAATAATGGCTCTCCTTAGTTGAGATAAAATAAAAACACCTTGCAGCCTGACGGCTCAAAGTGCGTTGCGATTTGAATTACTTAGAGAGGCTGAACATCTCAGAGAGAAGGTAAGAATCTTTTTCTTCACCTTATAACTCATAGTAACATGAAAAGCTTGCAATGTCAATAGGTGAACTTAATTTTTTCCCATTTAATAATCTATCACAACCCATGTTTATAAGGAAGCTATTTCGATCATCATTAAACGCGCTGTATCGATCTATACGAGGTTTTCATTCACATGCGCTACATTGGTATTCCCTGTCCTCTTTGAAACGCTCCATGCGCATTCTGGCTGCGCCTCTGGCACTTCCCGAAACCAATTGCACAACTACAGAGGGATAACGGTAGTTATCAGGATAGTAGGTGTTGGAATCGGATTGAGGCTGGATGAACTGGAAGCCATCAGTGACCAGTGAAGCCTTAGCCGTGGGCTAACTTTGCATGGATGAAATGCGGAGCATGGAAGACAGGCAGAAGTTATGCCGAAAGACATTGCGCACAGGGCGCACAGCTTTTGTGCCTCGTTTCACGAGGGCGAAGCCCTGGCACAATTACAGATAGATACGCTACGCTGCGTAGTGAGCGGCTGACCGAGTAGCCACCCAAAGGCGAATCAGGTCATTTGCCAGGCGACACGCGCCAGCAAAGCGAATCTTTCACAAGATCTTTTCAAAGCTCTCTTTTACAAGTCGCTTTGAAAATCTCTTTGTATAGAGTGCCAAATTGACACCAATTCCACCTCAATCAGTGCCATTTTGACACCTGTTATCCTCGAATAGGTGCCAAATTGACACCTATACAACAATGCCATTCTGACAATCGGTGCCAAAT
The DNA here is from genome assembly GCF_032052675.1 of Pseudescherichia sp. Classification (NCBI taxonomy): domain Bacteria; kingdom Pseudomonadati; phylum Pseudomonadota; class Gammaproteobacteria; order Enterobacterales; family Enterobacteriaceae; genus Pseudescherichia; species Pseudescherichia sp. Next base: position 44,424 of record NZ_DAMBWA010000015.1, on the reverse strand, counting down.
TGACACAATTATTATTAACCCTTAAGGTCAAAACATTGATACATCGCCCAATCGCCTATTTTATCGCTTAGATCTTTTGCTGCATGTGCCAATAACTTATTGGTAGCAGGAATTTTACCCTCGGTTTTCTGATTATTTAGTGATGTAAATTTAGCTCCTATTTCTTCACAGGTCATAGAAGTATTATTTAATGTGTTTACTATAATTGGAGTCGTAACACGTTTAAGATCTTTTACAAACTGATAGGATGCTAAGTAAGTGTCTTTTACTTTGCCTTCTACTAACATAAAACGTTCCGTGCTATCGCGTAAGGCGTTTTCTGCTGTCATCAGATCCATACGGGTATCTGCTACAGCATTTATACTTGTTACAGCCAAGATAGTGGCGATGATAATTTTTTTCATTTTGGTTCCCTTTGTAAGCTGGCGATACGCCCGCCCTAGGCATTTATTACATACTCCGTATCCTATCCATCTATAAAAATCATCTCGGATAGCCATTCTTATTATCATAATCTGCCTATGTAGCGAGGATAATCTTATAGATAATGAAGGCTAAATAACAGGTAAATGTTAGTATTAATCCTATGAAAATAGACCGAAATGATGAGAAGCAGAACTAGCAATCTCACTTTAATGATAACCAATGTTACTATCACACACATTGCATAAACTCTTGCACCGTGCAGCTCCCAGCGATCATTGTCTATAATGTACACTTTCATTAATGCAACATTCGTTGAACGAGTTCTCTCATTTCATCGTTAAAAATCCACCACTCGATTTTACATGCCAAAATCGCCACTTAGTTAGCATTCTAATCATTTCACAATGCAATCAATTGCAAGTGCATAACTGATGCATAATCCGTGCATACAGGAAAGATAGCGCTACCCACGCCTAACCCACCCACATTTAACGACATTAAATCAAATAGTTACGCAACCACCACACACAACCTTCTGTAGTGTGATGTTCCAGTATTTCTACTCTTCTTCGTGCCGATCTGATGATTTGGCAATGTGCAAACACATGTTTGTAAATGCCAAGCTTATGATTTTGTTAAAGATATTTTGAAATTGTGCAAATTCCGATCTGGGTGAGCCTGATCTTTGCGTTCAGCACTGGACACAACCGCGCCACTTACCACACACAACACAGATCATTTTTTGATCTTTTGTCTTGTAACTGCATGAAATTGATCATAATGTTTATTTCATTATTTTAGATGTGTGACCTTGAAGGAGGATAAATTGAACAGAGCAATGGTGTTAGACGAACAGCAAGCTAAAGCGATCAGGGAGTGGCTAAACGCTCATAACAAAAGCCTGATAGCTGACGTTACGTTAATGATGCAAGCTGCCGTACTGCGTGTGGGGGATGCCGTAGCGTTACGCTTCGACGAAGTGATCAACGGTGAGATAGACATAGAAGAACAGAAGACAGGGAAGCGTAAAGCTCTCACCCTTCCTGCTCCAGTGGTGCAGATGATCGCACGTCGCCGTGCTGAGTACCCGCATGATGTGCATGTGTTCAGGAGCCAGCGTAACCGCTCGATGAACAAGCAAGCTCCTGTACGGCGTGAAGAAGTGAGCAAACAGATCGCAGAAGCCGCTAAAGCTATCGGGATTTATGGCACTGTCTCAGCACACAGCTTTCGGAAGGCGGGCAGCAATGCAATTTACAAGCGTTCTGCAAACAACATCGCTCTCGCTATGACCGTGCTCAATCACAGCAACATCACCGACACCAGACGCTATCTGGACTTAGACAAGCAAGCCGTTAGCCGTGTGATCAATGAGATGGATTTATAAGGGGGTATACATGAAACGCCTTGTGCTGACGCTGGCGCTACTGCCAGCCCTGGCGAATGCCGGACAAATTACGATGACCAAACCACAGGAAGAACAGACGGAGAACGGGAAAACGCTGTGCGTGTATGAGAACAGCATCTACCTGTTCACCTACGTAATTAAGGGGAAATGCCCGTATGCTAAAACCTTCGACACGTCAGAGAACGAAAAATAGGTAGTACTAAGCATATTTTTTCATCCAAGTTACCAGTAACTTGCGTCTACTTATCCTAAATCATATTGACAAAATCAGCGTTCGATCACATTCAGTTTTTTTTTTCGCATGCGTTGACTTTCGTGTAGCCCTTATCGTTCGTGGGTTTAGCGACTCTTACCTTTCCGCAACCGCAATTTAACCTCAAAATCAACTCTTGTACTGAAATGAATCCTTACTAAAATACTCAGCATATGGGGGAGATAGTTCCAGTCTCCCACTATATGTAGTATCTGCATTTAGAATGCAGGCATAGAAAAACCGGACTCACAATGTGAATCCGGTTTATGAAGCATGACCGCCATGAGTCTGCAAACTCATAACGTATGTTAGCCTCACCATCATTCCTGACGGCCTGATTGTGCCCGGCTTGGTTGGTTGTGTAAACCCTAAGTTATTACGCAAAAGGTAATACCAATGCTTATTCAGAAGAAACGGGTTAGAAACATTGATAACTACATTACTCCTTTTGATGGTAGAAGTGTTTTTATCGCTCATCCATTGCCGGGTCAGCAAAAAAGTGAATTGATCGGGTTCACCTCCAATCAATCGCTTGGCGAGGAAGTTCTTCCTCGTATCGTTGGAGCAATATCTAGATTTAATGCCAGCGGCAAATCCGTGCCAGATAAAACAGTCCCTAAAGAAACTGCTTATCGTCAAGTCTCATGGACATGGAAGAAATGGGCAGGAAAAGGGCAAACTGAAGAGGTCACGGAAACACGGGAAATTGAGTATCAGCGATATCAGAGGATTTTCACTCCACCTCCGAGCATCGAGTTGAAAATTGTCGAAAACCTGAAAGGGGAAAAGTTGGTAATCTCTCCTAAGTTGACTTTAAGTGATGAAAACAAAGTTTTAGCAACTCACTGCATTAATCTTTTTTTAGAGATTTTCGGTCAGTGCGAGGTGGTTGACGAGCAGTTAGATACCATTGTCACCAGCAAATCGTTAAAACTTAATTGGAATCTTCTTCCGCAAGGCCAACATCCCTGGAAAACTATTGGTTCACAGATTCTCAACGCGATTAATATTAGGGGTAAGGGAAATGCTGCTGTTGTTGAAGGTAGACTGGAACTTGTTAACAGCAAAAAACCCGACCTTGTCGCAGTTGGAAGAGCTGGGTTTCAAGGCTATGTAGTGTTTGGCTTTTCTAGTAAAAACACCTACATACTTGAAAGCTCTCAGAGCAATAACGCAACTTATGTTTTTGATGACAACTGGCCAAACTTATCACAGCTTACAAAAGCTGAAATCTTAGATAATGACTTGCATCTTGCCCGCGTCATCCATCGGCGAAGTTGGTCAGCTGACATTCTTAAATACTTACCTTAAACAACACAGCTGCGGGGGAAGCTCCCCCGCATATTAATTACAGCAATAGCAACCGCTTAGCGCCGTATTGGGTATACCAACAAAAAGCGCCGCAGGCGTGTCATCAGGGGTATTTGTCAGTTAACCGCTCTCTTATCGAGTACCGTTCGTTTATGGCACGGTGAACACCACGGCAGAGCCAGACCCTTTCCCGATCTGGTTAGGCTTCCCAACATTTGCTCGTTTATCCGTGGCGTGTCATCACGACAGGCTGTTACGGGACACCGCGCTAAGTGTGGAACGGTTAAAAGTGTTTGGTATAGGATTTAGAGACGGCGGCACGTCTTCCGGCTTCAAAGGGAAAAGCGATACAAGGTTGAGCCTGGTAACTACTTGCCACTGCGTGATAACATACCAAAGCCATTAACATTCACAGTGGCTTTTGTACTTGATGAGAAACTGACATTTCTTACATGCAAATGAGACGGTTTTTTCACACTAACTCATTGATTTATAAGAAATTTAAGTGATTGGTGCCGAAGGCCGGACTCGAACCGGCACGTATTTCTACGGTTGATTTTGAATCAACTGCGTCTACCGATTTCGCCACTCCGGCACTGAAGGGGATGTACAGATAGCGGTTGCATTATACCCGTTGCGGATCGCCATGCAAGCTCCCCTTCTAGCCTCCAACGCTAACCGCATAAAAAACCACCGTTGCCCCGCCCTTGCCTTCCCCCTCTCGACCCGCCTCGCAAAAACCTGCAACACAATCTGAGGTTTACATTATCCCCTGTTTGTTATTTGATTCTGTTATTGGCTGGGGTTACCCCATCAACAGACATCAGGATGCAGGCATGCGTTTCTATCAGGTCGATCCCACGCTGGAGAACTACTGGCGCGGCGTGATCCTCTTCGGCAACAACTTTGCCACCTACAAGTTCGCCCTAGCCCATGCCCTGTATGATGTCGATCGCAGCGATACTCTGATTAAACTCGACGATCTGGCCGTGCCCTTTAGCCGGCATATCTGCGAGCACCTGAAAAACGCCCCCCGGCAGATCCTCAATGACAAGAAACCCGGCCCGCTGCTTACCGCCTGCCAGCAGTATAATCTGGGTGAAATTGACGAGGATGAGCTGCGTCAGGTGACGGTGCGCTACGGCTTCTCGGTAGTGCTAAAGGCCTTCCACAACGTCAACGGTGGGCCGCTGGAGAAGCAGTTCTTCATCAATGAACGCCGGGAGCACAAGGGCATCCGTCTGACGGATGAGTTCTACCGCCTGACGGAGACGCAGCAGTTCCACAACCTGGTGCATGAAACCGATGCCCGCTGGCGGCTGGTTGAGAAGGCCTGGGAGATGGCTCTGCCCCCGCAGCTGCTGGACGTGCATTACGATGCGGGAAGTGAAACCCTCTTTACCCAGCTCAACAGCTACCGCATCTCGCTTACCAGCTGCCGCAACAGCCTTAACGGCTATCAGAAGGGACACTGCTTCTACTGCAACGCGCCGATAAGCCTGGAGTCCGGGCATCCGCTGCTGGCCGATGTAGATCACTTTATCCCGCTGGTTGCCCAAAAGGATATGCCAGGCATGAACCTCAACGGTGTCTGGAACCTGGTCCTGGCCTGCCAGGCCTGCAACCGGGGGGAGAACGGCAAGTTCGCGCAAGTTCCGACCCTCGATCTGCTCTATCGTCTCCATGCCCGCAACGAGTATTTTATTAACAGCAGGCTGCCGCTGCATGAGGCGATCATTAACCAGACCGGCAAGAGCGAGCCGGTGCGCCGCACGTTCTTAAACGATAGCTGGAACGCCGCTCTCGCCTGTCGGTTCCACACCTGGCAGCCGGTTGCCGCCGGAGAGGTGATGTTCAGATGACGATGACGTATTACCAGCGCAACGCGCAGACGTTTTTCGACGCCACAGTAGGGGTTGATATGTCCTCCCTCTACGCGCCCTTCCTGCGCTTTGTTGCTCCCGGTGGATGCGTGCTGGACGCAGGGTGCGGTTCCGGGCGCGACGCCAAAGCGTTCAGCGCGCGGGGCTACCAGGTGGAAGCTTTCGACGCCTCGGCGGAGATGGTGGAGCTTGCCACGGCCTATACCGGCCTGCCGGTCAGGCAGATGACGTTCAGCGCGCTGAAGGCCGAAGAGCGCTACGATGGGATCTGGTGCTGCGCCTCGCTGCTGCATCTTCCTCAGGCCGAGCTGCCCGCGGCGATGCATCGTCTCGCCCGCGCACTGAAACCGGGTGGCGTCTGGTATCTGTCGTTTAAATACGGTACTACCGAGCGGGAAAAGGAGGGGCGGCATTTTACCGATCTGAATGAGGCTGGCCTGCAAACATTGGTATCTGCTCTGCCGCAGGTGAGCATCATCGAGCAGTGGACGACGCAGGATAAACGCCCTGAGCGCGACGAGGTCTGGCTGAACGCCCTTCTGCGTAAGCATCTGACTGAATAGCCTGCCATCTCGCACCTTACGCCCATGCGTGCCCCTACCCCATGCTCTACACTTCCTAATCAACGCTGAACCTGAGGAAATCACAATGAGCACAATAAAAAGCTATGCCGCGAAAGAAGCTGGGAGCGAACTGGAGCTGTACGAGTACGATCCTGGTGAACTGCAGGCGGGGGACGTTGAGGTACAGGTAGACTACTGCGGGATCTGCCACTCTGACCTGTCGATGATCGACAACGAGTGGGGCATGTCCCAGTATCCGCTGATCGCCGGGCACGAGGTGATTGGTCGCGTGGTGGCGCTGGGCAGCGCGGCGCAGGACAAAGGTCTGAAGGTGGGCCAGCGTGTGGGTATCGGCTGGACGGCGCGTAGCTGCGGCCACTGCGATGCCTGTATCAGCGGCAACCAGATCAACTGTCTGGAAGGCGCGACGCCGACCATCCTCAACCACGGCGGCTTTGCTGATAAGCTGTGCGCCGACTGGCAGTGGGTGATCCCGCTTCCGGACAGCATCGATATTGAATCCGCCGGGCCAATGCTCTGCGGCGGCATCACGGTGTTTAAACCGCTGCTGATGCACAACATTACCGCCACCAGCCGCGTCGGGGTGATCGGTATCGGCGGTCTGGGTCATATCGCCATTAAGCTGCTGCATGCGATGGGCTGCGAGGTGACGGCGTTCAGCTCTAATCCGGCGAAAGAGCAGGAAGTATTAGGGTTCGGTGCGGATAAGGTAGTGAACAGCCGCGATCCAGAGGCGTTAAAAGCCCTGGCGGGTCAGTTCGATCTGATTATCAACACCGTTAACGTCGACCTGAACTGGCAGCCCTACTTCGAGGCACTGGCACACGGCGGTAATTTCCACACCGTCGGCGCGGTGCTGAAGCCGGTCCCGGCCTTTACCCTCATTGGCGGTGACCGCAGCATCTCCGGTTCCGCAACCGGGACGCCGTACGAGCTGCGCAAGCTGCTGCGCTTTGCCGGTCGCAGCAAGGTGGCACCGCAGACCGAGCTGTTCCCGATGTCGCAGATCAACGAGGCCCTGCAGCACGTTCGTGACGGCAAGGCCCGTTATCGCGTGGTGTTGAAGGCAGATTTTTAAATAGTAAACGCCCGGCGGCGCGAGCTTGCCGGGCCTACGTATTTAGACCTTCTCCAGAGCGGCAAAGACTTCGGCAACGGCCACTGCACCTGGATCGGTAACGCCGGTCAGGCTGTCGCTGTTAACGTACGACGAGCGCCCCGCGCCCGCTTTCTGCATCTTAGCCGTACTCTCTGCCCCGGCTTTAGCGGCCGCAACCGCAGCGCTAAGATCCTGGCTCTGCAACGCCTCCAGGGCGGGCTGTAGCGCGTCGATCAGCGTCCGGTCACCCAGATCCGCTCCACCGTAGTGCTTCATCTGCTTAAGGCCTTTTAACAGCGCATCGGCGATGCTCGCTCCGTCGTGGATCGCCTGCCCGGCAGCGGTAAAGAATATCGACATCAGCACCCCGCTGGAGCCGCCCATCACCGTCGCCAGGCGCTCGCCGATGAGCTGAAAGAGCTGGGCGCTGTTGTCCAGCGGCAGCTTACCCTGTTCAAGCTGCTGGGCAATATCTCGCGCCCCTTCGGCAAAGGTCGAACCGGTATCGCCGTCGCCCACTTTGGCATCCAGCGCGTTGAGCCGGTTCTCGAGGCCGATCAGCGTCTCGGCGGCGGCTTTGACTATGGCACTAACCTGGGGGTTGTCGGAGGGCTGGATCTCAATGCCGGTGTTAATCGCACTGTGCTTAACCGTGCGTACCGGGGCGAAGGCCACCGGTTTTTGCCAGCCGACGGTCTCGACGTCCGCGTTGAGGGCGCGCTCGAACTCATCGTTGAGGCGCAGCAGCGAGAGGGAGAAGCCTTTCATATCCAGGGAGCTGACCAGCGGCGCGGGGCCGATGAGGTAAGCAATCTGATCCTTGAGCGCCGAGTGCGCCAGCTCTTTGGTGAGCAGGGCCATCTCCAGGGCCGAGACGCCGCCGAGGTTGTTGATCAGCACCGCCACGCGATCGTTACCCGCCTGCGCCTTCAGCGGTTCAACGAGGGTGTCGATAAGGGTTTTGCTGTTGTGGGTGTCGACGGTGCTGGCCCCTGGCTCGCCGTGGATGCCGAGGCCCAGCTCGACCTTACCGCGCTGGATGCGGTTCTCCTCCTCTTCGCCGCTGCCCGGCAGGTTGCAGGTCTCCATCGCCAGCCCAAGGCTCCAGACGCTGTCGCTGGCCTGCTGGGCTATCGCTCGCACCTCGCCGAGGGATTTACCCTGCTCGGCGGCGTAGCCCGCAATCTTATGCACCAGCGCCGTGCCGGCGATGCCGCGCGGCTGTTTGTTATCCGGCAGGGCGATATCGTCAGCGACAATCACCATCTCCACCTTCAGGCCGTGGCGTTTGGCTTTCTCCGCCGCGAGGCCGAAGTTGAGGCGGTCCCCGGTGTAGTTTTTGACAATCAGCAGGCAGCCGCGATCGCCGGTAACGGCGACGATGGCGTTAAGTACGGCGTCGACGCTGGGGGAGGCGAACACGTCCCCGCAGACGGCAGCGGTGAGCATACCTTTGCCGACGAAGCCGGCGTGGGCTGGCTCGTGGCCCGAGCCGCCGCCGGAGATAACCGCCACACGCCCCTTGTCCCAGTCGCCGCGCGCCACGATGCGGATAGCGGGATCGATATCGAGACGCACCAGGTTAGCGTGCGGCGCGGAGATAATTAAGCCTTCGATGGCATCATTGACCAGCTGCTTGCGGTCGTTGAAGAAAAATTTGGACATAGCTTCCCGAGCGGTTAATTAATCGTAAGGAAAGCATAGACGGTGTGACGAAGCGCAAAGTATGAAAGCGAGATTTTCCCCGCTCAAAAAAGAGCGGGGAGGCAGGATTAGGCCCGGCGCATCATCAGCCAGACGCTGATGGCAAGGAACAGGGCGCTCGGCAGCAGCGCGCCAATAATCGGCGGGATGCCGTACACCAGCGTCAGCGGGCCGAAGATCTGGTCCATGACGTAGAAGACGAAGCCGAAGCTGATCCCGGTGACCACGCGCACGCCCATCGGTACGCTGCGCAGCGGGCCAAAGATGAACGACAGCGCCATCAGCATCATCACCGCCACCGACAGCGGCTGGAAGATCTTACTCCACATGTTGAGCTGGTAGCGCCCGGAGTCCTGCCCGGTTGACTTCAGATACTTCACATAGTCGCGCAGGCCGCTAATGGAGAGCGCATCCGGCTCCAGCGCCACCACGCCCAGCTTGTCCGGGGTCAGGTTGGTCTTCCAGGTGCCGCTCACTGTCTGGGAGCCGGTGATCTGCTTCGGATCCTGCAGGTTAGACTCATCTACCTGCGACAGCTTCCACTCCTTCTGTTGCTCATCAAAGGAGGCGTGGGCCGCATAGCGCACCGACTGCAGGCGACGCTGGTCGTTGAAGCTGTAGATGCTTACGCCGTTCAGCTCGTTGGTGCCGGAGACCTGCTGGATGTAGACGAAGCTGTTACCGTCTTTAGCCCACAGCCCCTGCTGGGTAGAGAGCATCGCACCGCCGTAGATCGCCTGGGCACGATAGTTACGCGCCATCTGCTCGCCCTGCGGTGCTACCCACTCGCCGATGGCCATCGTCAGCAGCACCAGCGGGATCGCCGTCTTCATGACCGACAGCGCGACCTGGAAACGGGTGAAGCCGGAAGCCTGCATCACCACCAGCTCGCTGCGCTGGGCCAGCATCCCTAAGCCCAGCAGCGCGCCCAGCAGGGCCGCCATCGGGAAGAAGACCTGAATATCTTTCGGCACGCTGAGCAGGGTGTACATCCCCGCGCCCATCGCGTCATAGCTCCCCTGCCCGGCACGCTTGAGCTGATCGACAAACTTGATGATGCCGGAGAGCGACACCAGCATGAACAGCGTCATCATGATGGTGGTGAAGATGGTTTTACCGATATAGCGATCGAGTACGCCAAAAGCCTGCATTATAACGCTCCTTTACGCACAAAACGGGCGCGTATCCGGCGCATCGGCACCGTGTCCCACAGGTTCAGCACAACCGCCAGCGCCAGATAGAGCAGGTTCACTGCCCACATCCAGATCATCGGATCGAGCTTGCCCTTGCCGCCGTTGGACTTCAGCGAGGTCTGCACCAGGAAGAAGACCAGGTAGAGCAGCATCGCTGGCAGCATCGACAGCACGCGGCCCTGACGCGGGTTCACCACGCTGAGCGGCACCACCATCAGCGCCATCACAAACACGGCGAAGATGAGGGTTAAGCGCCAGTGCAGCTCCGCGCTCGCCCGCGGCGTGTCGGTACGCATCAGGGTGCGCATATCCATCTGCTCGGTATCGTCCGGATCCAGCGCCACCGCCTGATGGCCAACAATCGCCTGGTAGCCCTGGAAGTCGGTAATGCGGAAGTCGCGCAGCAGCGCGGTGCCTTCAAAGCGCGTTCCCTTGGTCAGGGTCACCACCTGCGAACCGTCTTTGCGCTGTGAGAGCTGGCCGGAGTCGGCCACCACCACCGATGGGCGGGCGTTGCCTTTAGGACGCAGCTGCGCAAGGAAGACGTCGTGGAAGCTGCTGCCGCTGACGCTCTCGATAAACAGCACCGAGTTACCGTCGGTGGCCTGCTGGAACTGCCCCTGAGCCAGCGCCGCCATGCCAGGGTTGGCTTTGGCTTCCGCCAGCACCTCATCCTGATGACGCGAGGACCAGGGTCCGGCCCACATCACGTTAACGGTGGCCAGAATGCCGGTGAAGACAACCAGCACCATCGCGGCCTTCACCAGCACGGCCTTGCTCAGGCCGCAGGCGTGCATCACCGTGATCTCGCTATCGGTATAGAGCTTGCCGAAGGTCATCAGCAGCCCAAGGAAGAGGCTAAGCGGCAGGATCAGCTGCGCCATTTCAGGTACGCCCAGCCCCAGTAAGGAGAGCACCAGATTTGTCGGGATATCACCGTCAACGGCTGCACCGAGGATCCGCACCAGCTTCTGACAGAAGAAGATCAGCAGCAGGATGAATAGGATCGCAAGTTGACTTTTTAGCGTCTCCCGAACCAGATATCTTATGATTATCACTATAAATACGCCCGTAAAAACCCGTCTTTTTGCAGGAAAATCGCTTGTTTCATGGCTTAAACGTCATTTATTCTCTTGAGTCGTCGAAAGCATCGCTAAGATATAAGAAACTTAGCGGATGCACGTTTCAGGATATGTTCTGACGTGTCGAACTAAGATTAACACGAAGTCACCGCAACAGCGGACATGAGTTACGAAAGCTTGCAATTCTATCCGTAGCCCCGGCTGTTGTCTTTAAGATTCAGGAGCGTAGTGCATGGAGTTCAGTGTAAAAAGCGGTAGCCCGGAGAAACAGCGGAGTGCCTGCATCGTGGTTGGCGTGTTTGAACCGCGTCGGCTCTCCCCTATCGCCGAGCAGCTCGATAAGATCAGCGACGGCTACATCAGCGCGCTGCTGCGCCGTGGAGAGCTGGAAGGCAAGCCGGGACAGACGTTGTTGCTGCACCATGTTCCTAACGTCCTGTCAGAGCGCATTTTGCTGATTGGCTGCGGGAAAGAGCGTGAGCTGGACGAGCGCCAGTATAAGCAGGTTATTCAGAAAACGATAAATACGCTAAATGATACTGGCTCGATGGAGGCGGTCTGCTTCCTGACCGAACTGCACGTTAAAGGGCGCAACACCTACTGGAAAGTGCGCCAGGCGGTAGAGACGGCAAAAGAGACGCTCTACAGCTTCGATCAGCTGAAAACCAACAAATCCGAGCCGCGTCGTCCGCTGCGTAAGATGGTCTTCAACGTGCCGACCCGCCGGGAGCTGACCAGCGGTGAGCGCGCCATTCAGCACGGTCTGGCAATCGCCTGCGGCATTAAAGCGGCGAAAGATCTCAGCAATATGCCACCGAATATCTGTAACGCGGGCTACCTCGCCTCGCAGGCACGCCAGCTGGCCGACTCCAACAGCGAGAACATCACCACCCGGGTGATCGGCGAGCAGCAGATGCGCGAGCTGGGGATGCACTCCTACCTGGCAGTAGGCCAGGGCTCGCAGAACGAATCCCTGATGTCGGTCATCGAGTACAAGGGCAGCACTGATGAAGACGCGCGCCCAATTGTGCTGGTGGGCAAAGGGCTGACCTTTGACTCCGGCGGTATCTCTATCAAGCCTGCCGAAGGCATGGATGAGATGAAGTATGACATGTGCGGCGCGGCGGCGGTCTACGGCGTAATGCGCATGGTCGCCGAGCTGAAGCTGCCGCTGAACGTGGTGGGCGTGCTGGCGGGCTGTGAGAACATGCCCGGCGGTCGCGCCTTCCGTCCGGGGGACGTTCTGACCACCATGTCCGGCCAGACCGTAGAAGTGCTGAACACCGATGCCGAAGGGCGTCTGGTGCTGTGCGACGTATTAACTTACGTAGAGCGTTTCGATCCCGAGCTGGTGATCGACATCGCTACCCTGACCGGCGCGTGCGTGATTGCCCTCGGCCACCACATCACCGGCCTGATGTCGAACCACAACCCGCTGGCCCACGAGCTGATCGGCGCGTCCGAGCAGGCGGGAGATCGCGCATGGCGTCTGCCGCTGGGCGACGAGTACTACGAGCAGCTGGAGTCGAACTTTGCCGATATGGCCAACATCGGCGGACGCCCTGGCGGCGCGATCACCGCGGGCTGCTTCCTGTCGCGCTTTACCCGGAAGTACAACTGGGCGCACCTCGACATCGCCGGGACCGCATGGCGCTCCGGCAAAGCCAAAGGCGCAACCGGCCGTCCGGTCGCCCTGCTGTCGCAGTTCCTGCTGAACCGCGCCGGGTTTAACGGCGAAGAGTAGGCGTAATAGAGCAGTAAATTGTAGGCCGGGTAAGCGTAGCGCCACCCGGCTTCGCATTTAAAGTGACCACAAGAAGCCCCATATATGAAGAATGCAACGTTCTACCTTCTGGACAATGACACGCAGCAGGATGGCTTAAGCGCCGTTGAACAACTGGTGTGTGAGATTGCCGCAGAACGTTGGCGCGCAGGTAAACGCGTTCTGATCGCCTGCGAAGATGAGCGGCAGGCGATCCGCCTCGACGAGGCCCTGTGGGCGCGTCCGGCAGAGAGCTTTGTGCCGCATAATCTGGCGGGCGAAGGGCCGCGCGGCGGTGCGCCGGTGGAGATCGCCTGGCCGCAAAAACGCAACAGCAGCCCGCGCGATCTGCTGATCAGTCTGCGGGTAAACTTTGCAGATTTTGCCACCGCTTTCACAGAAGTGATAGACTTCGTTCCTCACGAAGAAACTCTGAAACAACTGGCTCGCGAGCGCTATAAAGCCTATCGCCTGGCTGGTTTCAACCTGAACACGGCAACCTGGAAATAATGGAAAAGACATATAACCCCCAAGATATCGAACAGCCGCTTTACGAGCACTGGGAGCAGCAGGGCTACTTCAAACCGAATGGCGATGAGAGCCAGGAGAGCTTCTGCATCATGATCCCGCCGCCGAACGTGACCGGCAGTTTGCATATGGGCCACGCCTTCCAGCAGACCATCATGGATACCATGATCCGCTACCAGCGCATGCAGGGCAAAAACACCCTGTGGCAGGCCGGTACCGACCACGCGGGTATCGCCACCCAGATGGTGGTGGAGCGTAAGATTGCCGCTGAAGAGGGAAAAACCCGCCACGACTACGGTCGCGATGCCTTCATCGATAAAATCTGGCAGTGGAAGGCAGAGTCCGGCGGCACCATTACCCGCCAGATGCGCCGTCTCGGCAACTCCGTGGACTGGGAGCGCGAGCGCTTCACGATGGACGAAGGCCTCTCCAACGCCGTGAAAGAGGTGTTCGTTCGCCTCTATAAAGAAGATCTGATCTACCGTGGCAAGCGCCTGGTAAACTGGGATCCGAAGCTGCGCACCGCGATTTCCGACCTGGAAGTTGAGAACCGCGAATCGAAAGGCTCCATGTGGCATATCCGCTACCCGCTGGCCGACGGCGCGAAAACCGCCGACGGTAAAGATTACCTGGTCGTTGCCACCACCCGTCCGGAGACCCTGCTGGGGGATACCGGCGTCGCGGTGAACCCGGAAGATCCGCGCTACAAAGATTTGATCGGTAAATTCGTGGTGCTGCCGCTGGTTAACCGTCGCATTCCGATTGTGGGCGACGAGCACGCGGACATGGAGAAAGGCACCGGCTGCGTGAAGATCACCCCGGCGCACGACTTTAACGACTACGAAGTGGGCCGTCGTCACGCCCTGCCGATGATCAACATCCTGACCTTTGACGGCGATATCCGTGAGAGCGCAGAGGTGTACGACACCAAAGGAAACGAAACCGACGTCTACTCCAGCGAGATCCCGGCTGAGTTCCAGAAGCTGGAGCGCTTTGCTGCCCGTAAAGCGGTAGTGGCTGCCGTTGACGCCCTTGGCCTGCTGGAAGAGATTAAACCTCACGACCTGACCGTGCCGTACGGCGACCGTGGCGGCGTGGTGATCGAGCCGATGCTGACCGACCAGTGGTACGTCCGCGCTGACGTGCTGGCGAAACCGGCGGTGGAAGCGGTTGAGAACGGTGACATCCAGTTTGTGCCGAAGCAGTACGAGAACATGTACTTCTCCTGGATGCGCGATATTCAGGACTGGTGTATCTCCCGTCAGCTGTGGTGGGGCCACCGCATCCCGGCCTGGTACGACAACGAAGGCAACGTCTTTGTTGGCCGTACGGAAGAGGAAGTGCGCCAGGAGAACAACCTGAGTGCCGACGTGGCGCTACGCCAGGACGAAGACGTGCTGGACACCTGGTTCTCCTCCGCGCTGTGGACCTTCTCTACCCTCGGCTGGCCGGAGAACACCGACGCCCTGCGTCAGTTCCACCCGACCTCGGTGATGGTCTCCGGCTTCGACATCATCTTCTTCTGGATCGCCCGCATGATCATGATGACCATGCACTTCATCAAAGATGAAGATGGCAAGCCGCAGATCCCGTTCAAGACCATCTACATGACCGGTCTGATCCGCGATGACGAAGGCCAGAAGATGTCCAAATCCAAGGGCAACGTTATCGATCCGCTGGATATGGTGGACGGTATCTCCCTGGCGGATCTGCTGGAGAAACGCACCGGCAACATGATGCAGCCGCAGCTGGCTGAGAAGATTGCCAAGCGCACCGAGAAGCAGTTCCCGAACGGCATCGAGCCGCACGGCACCGACGCCCTGCGCTTTACCCTGGCGGCGCTGGCCTCTACTGGCCGCGACATCAACTGGGATATGAAGCGTCTGGAAGGCTACCGCAACTTCTGTAACAAGCTGTGGAACGCCAGCCGCTTTGTGCTGATGAACACCGAAGATCAGGATTGTGGCTTCAACGGCGGCGAGATGACCCTCTCCCTGGCAGATCGCTGGATCCGTGCCGAGTTCAACCAGACGGTGAAAGCCTTCCGTGAAGCGCTGGACAGCTTCCGCTTTGATATTGCCGCGGGCATCCTGTATGAGTTCACCTGGAACCAGTTCTGTGACTGGTATCTGGAGCTGACCAAGCCGGTGATGAACGGTGGCTCTGAAGCCGAGCTGCGCGGTACGCGCAACACCCTGGTCACGGTGCTGGAAGGTCTGCTGCGCCTGGCGCACCCTATCATCCCGTTCATTACCGAAACCATCTGGCAGCGCGTGAAGGTGATTGCCGGTAACAACGCCGACACCATCATGCTGCAACCGTTCCCGGCCTTCGATGCCGCCCAGGTGGATGAAGCGGCGGTAGCGGATACCGAGTGGCTGAAGCAGGCGATTGTTGCGGTGCGTAATATCCGCGCCGAGATGAACCTCTCTCCGGCTAAACCGCTGGCGCTGCTGCTGCGCGGCTGCAGCAGCGATGCGGCACGTCGTGTGAATGACAACCGCAGCTTCCTGCAGACCCTGGCGCGTCTGGAGAGCATCACCCTGCTGCCTGCCGATGATAAAGGTCCGGTCTCCGTGACCAAGATCGTCGACGGCGCTGAGCTGCTGATCCCGATGGCTGGCCTGATCGACAAAGCCGCCGAGCTGGAGCGTCTGGCGAAAGAAGTTGCTAAGGTTGAAGCAGAGATTGGTCGTATCGAGAGCAAACTGGGTAACGAAGGCTTCGTGGCGCGCGCGCCGGAAGCGGTGGTTGCCAAAGAGCGTGAGCGTCTGAGCAGCCTGGCCGAAGCGAAAACCAAACTCGTTGAACAGCAGGGCGTCATCAGCGCGCTGTAATCGCGTCCGCCCCTTACCTCTCTGGTAAGGGGCACTTAATCAACAAAGAGCCTCACCATGAATGTTGCAACCGCCACTCAACTGCACATGCGCCGCATCACGCCTGAAGACAACGCGGCCATCGCCGCCGTTATTCGCCAGGTTTCAGCGGAGTATGGCCTGACCGCCGACAAAGGCTATACCGTGGCCGATCCTAATCTTGATGAGCTGTATACCCTCTACAGCCAGCCGGGTCACGCCTACTGGGTGATTGAGCAGGATGGCCAGGTGGTGGGCGGCGGCGGCATCGCCCCGCTCCAGTGCAGCGAACCGGATATCTGTGAACTGCAGAAGATGTACTTCCTGCCCGCCATACGCGGCAAAGGGATGGCGAAAAAGCTGGCGCTCGCCGCGCTGGATCACGCCCGTACTCAGGGTTTTACCCGCTGCTATCTCGAGACCACGGCTTTCCTGAAGGAGGCGATTGGCCTCTATGAGCATCTGGGCTTTGAACACATCGACGGACCGCTGGGCTGTACCGGGCACGTCGACTGTGAAGTGCGGATGTTAAAAGCGCTGGCCTGAGTCAGGCCGGTACGCCGCTGTGAAAACGGAACTCGCTGTCGGGGGTGGCGATCAGCGCCGCCTCCACCTCGCCAAAAAAGCGCACCCGGGGCGTAATATCCTGGGGTGATATCGCCTGGGCCAGCGTCAGGTAGTCTTCGTAGTGGCGCGCCTCGGATCGCAGCAGCGACAGATAGAACCTCTGCAAATCCTCTTCGAGATAGGGCGCCAGGGCGGCAAAGCGCTCGCAGGAGCGGGCCTCGATATAGGCCCCGCAGATCAGCTTATCAATCAGCGTCAGCGGCTCGTGGGTCCGCACCTCCTTCAGCATCCCTTTGGCGTAGCGGCTGGCGGTGATTTTGACGTAGGGAATATTCCGGGCCGTCATCGCCTCGCGCACCTGCCAGAAGTGGTGCAACTCCTCTTTAATCAGCAGCACCATGCTGTCGATCAGCAGGCGGCCCCAGGGATCGTCGGTCTGCGGCATCACGCCCTTACCAATCTGCCGGTGCAGAGCGACAAAATCCGGCTCTGGCCCCTCACGAAAGGTGAAGGCCTCGTAGGGTTTGAGCCACTCAAGCAGCGTATCGCCGCCGCTCTTATCCGCCACGTATTTGCGGACCAGCAGCATTGCCGTCTGCGCAGCCTTCAGCTCGCACACCATATGGTCAGTTAGCAGCAGGGGCAGGTTGGCTGGATCGCGGGCTTTGTCGATCCACGCCTGCGGCGTTGGGCAGTGCAGGAAAGTGTGTATCGGGGAGAGTATCTGGGCGTAGTCCATGACGTTCCTTGCAGTGCGGCAGCAGGCGCTACCGCACGAACAATTAAATCTTATTAATGGCGGGTGCCGTCATCATCTTCGTCGACGTAATCTTCATCGTCTTCGTCATCACCCTCTTCGCCGTTGGGATCTTCGTAGTAGGTGCCCCAACCGTCGTACTCAACGCCAAACTTCTCTGCCAGGGTCATCAGCTGCTCGACCTGAGCGTCGATCAGATCGGCGTTCAGCGCGCACTCGCTCAGAATGTCGCAGCAGATCACCGTGTCACCCTCTTCCACTTCCAGCTCTTCCGGCTCGGTCACCTCATAACCCAGTTTGAACGCCTCTACCGCCACTTTCTCCAGCGTTTCAAAATCGTCAGCGGAGAGATGGTGCTCGATAGTATAGAGCGCATCAGGATCGCTACCGTCCTCCAGCAGCTCTTCAATAATCAGACGGGTCTCTTCACGCTGCTCTTCGAGTAATTCCGGGTTTGCCATAGGTTGTTCCTCATAATGTGCGGCAGATACTCTTATTTTCACATACCGTTGCCAATGCCTCCACTCCTGACGGAAAAGATTTGTTAAACAGGGTTGCAAATGAATATTTAGACATATAAAGTGAATTTTAATTCAATAATTGGCTTGAGCCATGTGAGGGAAACATGTCTGCGTTCTACCAGAAACACTTTTTAAAACTGCTCGACTTTACCCCTGCCGAAATTCACGCTCTGCTCCAGCTCGCCGCCCAGCTGAAAAAAGATAAAAAACAAGGTACTGAAGTACCAAAGCTGACGGGTAAAAACATCGCGCTCATCTTCGAAAAAGACTCTACCCGCACCCGATGCTCTTTCGAAGTTGCCGCCTACGACCAGGGTGCTCGCGTGACTTATTTAGGGCCGAGCGGAAGCCAGATCGGGCATAAAGAGTCAATTAAGGATACCGCCCGTGTGCTGGGCCGCATGTATGACGGCATTCAGTATCGCGGCCACGGCCAGGAAATCGTCGAGGCGCTGGCCGAATTCGCTGGCGTGCCGGTGTGGAACGGCCTGACCAACGAGTTTCACCCAACGCAGCTGCTGGCGGATCTGCTGACCATGCAGGAGCATCTGCCGGGCAAGGCCCTGAGCGAGATGACGCTGGTCTATGCGGGCGATGCGCGTAACAACATGGGCAACTCGATGCTCGAGGCCGCCGCGCTGGTGGGGCTGGATCTGCGTCTGGTCGCTCCCCAGGCCTGCTGGCCAGAAGAGAGTCTGGTAACCGAGTGCAGTGCCCTGGCGCAGCAGAACGGCGGCAGCATTACCCTGACAGAGAATATTGCCGAGGGGGTAAAAGGCGCGGACTTTATCTATACCGACGTGTGGGTATCGATGGGCGAAGCCAAAGAGAAGTGGGCCGAGCGTATCGCGCTGCTGCGCGACTACCAGGTGAACAACCAGATGCTGGCCCTCACCGGCAACCCGCAGGTGAAGTTCCTGCACTGTCTGCCCGCCTTCCATGACGATCAGACCACCCTCGGCAAGCAGATGGCCGAAACCTTTGGCCTGCACGGCGGCATGGAGGTGACCGACGAGGTGTTTGAGTCGCCGAACAGCATCGTGTTCGACCAGGCGGAAAACCGGATGCACACCATCAAAGCGGTGATGGTCGCTACCCTCGCCGAGTAAATAATCCAGGCCGGGCAAGGCGAATGCCGCCGCCCGGCGTATTCTCTATTTCACCAGCAGCTTAACGACGACCTTACGTACCTGAGCCGGATTGCCCACCGCGCACAGCGGCTTATGCACCTCGCCCGGATAGAAGACCACGAAATCGCCTTCGCTCAGCACCACGGTCTTCTCCTGCTCGCCTTCCGGCAGGAACGCGATGTCCTTATCCGCCAGCCAGTCGGTGTCCGGCTTGCCGGCTGGCAGGGTGCTGTAGGTCATCCCCTCCTGGCCTTTCAGTACGATCTGGATATCCAGATAGCGGGCGTGATACTCCGCACGGCGTTTGGTAAACGGCTCGGTCATATCTTCCGAGAGCAGGAAAAAGAGGCGTGAGCCGTCGATATCATGTTTACCGGTCGGCGTCGCGTCGTTAACGTGCTGTTTGACGTACTCAATAGCCTGGGCCAGCTCCTGCGGCAGCCAGGGCTGAAGGTTGTGAATGTTGCCTGTGATCATGCGTAACCCCTCAATATAAAACAGCGTTTCATTTTTTACATTTATACGAGAATTTTGCCTACCCTACCACTGCTTTTTCACGAACCCTTGCGGTAGCGCATATTTATTGCCAAAGAAGTTAAGCTTTTGTTAAACGGCAGAGCAATATTATGCACTCTCGTCGCATAAGCGCTGCTTTATAATTATTCTGTTGAGCAGCATGCTGTTGAAAAACCAGCACTACGCAAAAAAACCTCCGCATGATCACAAATTACTTCACAACAGATCAGCCATTACATCCGCATACTTATTTTACCCTTTACCGCCCGCGCAAATAAAAATTACAACAAAATGAATGCCCATGCATCTTATGAAATAATATGTTTATTTTTCAATAATATAAAAATGGACAGATAGCATGCGGTCGTACACATTATTAACAAATTAAAATATTGCCACGTATTAATGCGTAGCGATGCATCGCGTCAATGCAATAAAAAAATCATTCTCTGACCCACCTCAAATAAACCAAATCGGGTTATTCCATCACTACTTCCTCGTGAACAACGTCACATAATTAATGCAACGGACATCTATTATACCTTCGAAATTCAGAGTAGCTCCGAGCGTTATGAAATAACCCATTTCATGGCCTCCCTCTCTTATTGCCGGAAAACGTAAGGATGAGTTATGGAAAAACACTACGTCGGATCGGAAGTGGGTCAGTTACGCAGCGTAATGCTGCACCGTCCTAATCTGAGCCTGAAAAGACTGACGCCCTCAAATTGTCAGGAGCTGTTATTTGATGATGTATTATCCGTTGAGCGCGCGGGTGAAGAGCACGATATTTTTGCGAATACCCTGCGTGAACAGGGCGTCGACGTTCTGTTACTCACCGATCTCTTAACCGAGACGTTGAATACACCAGACGCCAAAGAGTGGCTGCTGCAAACCCAGGTCTCTGACTACCGCCTGGGGCCCGCCTTCGCCAGCGATGTACGCGGCTGGCTGGCGGATATGCCCCACCGGGAGCTGGCCCGGCGTTTAAGCGGCGGGCTAACCTACGGTGAAATACCGGCTTCGATTAACAATATGGTTGTCGATATTCATACCGCGAATGACTTTATTATGAAGCCGCTGCCCAACCACCTTTTTACTCGCGATACCTCCTGCTGGATATATAACGGCGTCTCAATAAACCCGATGGCCAAACCGGCCCGCCAGCGTGAAACGAATAATCTACGGGCCATCTACCGCTGGCATCCGCAATTCATTAACGGCGACTTTATTAAATATTTCGGCGATGAAGACATTAATTACGATCATGCCACCCTGGAAGGGGGCGATGTATTAGTCATTGGCCGGGGCACCGTATTAATCGGCATGTCTGAGCGCACCACGCCGCAGGGCGTTGAGTTCCTCGCCTCCGCCCTATTTACGCATCGTCAGGCCGAACGCGTTATCGCCGTCGAGCTGCCGAAGCACCGCTCCTGTATGCACCTCGACACGGTGATGACCCATATCGATATCGACACCTTCTCCGTCTATCCGGAAGTGGTGCGCCCGGATGTGCAGTGCTGGACGCTGACGCCGGACGGCCACGGCGGCATCGCCCGCCGCCAGGAGACGACCCTGCTGCGGGCGCTGGAGAAAGCGCTCGGCGTCACGCAGATCCAGCTGATCACCACCGGCGGCGACGCCTTTGAAGCCGAGCGCGAGCAGTGGAACGACGCCAATAACGTGCTGACCCTGCGCCCTGGAGTGGTGATCGGCTACGAGCGCAACGTCTGGACCAACGAGAAATATGACAAGGCAGGGATCACCGTTCTGCCGATCCCCGGCGATGAGCTAGGACGCGGGCGCGGCGGCGCGCGCTGCATGAGTTGTCCGCTGGAACGCGACGCGATTTAAGGCAGGGAGATGAGAATGGAAACGAAGACGAAACCGACCCTCGTCGTCGCCCTCGGCGGCAATGCCCTGCTGAAACGCGGCGAGCCGCTGGAGGCCGCGATCCAGCGTAAAAATATCGATCTGGCAGCCGAGGTGATTGCTCAACTTACCCAGCGCTGGCGGGTAGTGCTGGTGCACGGCAACGGTCCGCAGGTGGGACTGCTGGCGCTGCAAAACAGCGCCTATACCGGCGTTACCCCCTACCCGCTGGATGTGCTGGGGGCCGAAAGCCAGGGAATGATTGGCTACATGCTGCAACAGTCGCTGAAAAACCGGCTTCCCGACTGCGAAGTGAGCGTCCTGCTCACCCAGGTGGCGGTGGATCTCGCCGATCCCGCTCTGAGCAATCCCACTAAATACATTGGTCCGGTTTATGACCAGCCGCAAGCCGACGCGTTGGCTAAAGAAAAAGGGTGGTGCTTTAAGGTCGACGGCAGCTATTTCCGCCGCGTGGTTCCCTCCCCGCAGCCGATGCGCATCGTCGAGCGCGATGCCATTGAAGCCCTTATCCAACGCGACCATCTGGTGATCTGCAACGGCGGCGGCGGCGTGCCGGTAGTGGAGAAGGCGGATGGCTTCCACGGTATTGAAGCGGTGATTGATAAAGACCTCTCCGCCGCCCTGCTGGCACGCCAGCTGGAGGCTGACGCGCTGCTGATCCTCACCGATGCCGACGCGGTCTATCTCAACTGGGGTACGCCAGAGCAGCGCCCGCTCACCGAGGCCACGCCGCAGCAGCTTAGCGGGTTTAGCTTCGACGCCGGCTCGATGGGACCGAAAGTCGCCGCCTGCTGCCGCTTTGTTAAGACCTGTGACGGCATCGCCGGGATCGGCTCTCTGGCGGATGGCCCGGCCATTCTGGCTGGCGAGCGGGGAACCCTGATCCGCAATGTGCCTCTTCAATAAACTTATTAAGGACGAGTTATGAACATCTCTTTAAAAAACCGTAATTTTCTGAAGCTGCTCGACTTTACCCCGGATGAGATCCATTTCCTGATCGACCTGGCGATGGAGCTAAAAGCCGCCAAAAAAGCGGGGCATGAAAAACAGACCCTGTGCGGTAAGAACATTGCGCTGATCTTCGAGAAAAGCTCTACCCGCACCCGCTGCGCCTTTGAGGTTGGCGCGTTCGATCAGGGTGCGCAGGTAACCTACATCGGACCGAGCGGGTCGCAGATTGGCCATAAGGAGTCGATGAAAGACACTGCCCGCGTACTTGGTCGCATGTACGATGGCATTGAGTATCGCGGCTATGGCCAGGCGATTGTTGAGGAGCTGGGAGCGTACGCAGGCGTCCCGGTATGGAATGGGCTGACCAACGAGTTTCACCCCACGCAAATTCTGGCCGATCTGATGACCATGCTGGAGCACGCGCCAGGTAAACGCCTCTCCGAGCTGCGCTTTGCCTACCTGGGCGATGCGCGTAACAACATGGGCAACAGTCTGATGGTCGGCGCAGCCAAAATGGGCATGGACATTCGGCTGGTGGCCCCAAAAGCGTTCTGGCCGGAAGAGGCGCTGGTGGCGCAGTGCCGCGAGATTGCCTGGGAAACCGGGGCAAAAATCACCCTGACCGAGGAGGTTGCAGAGGGTGTCGCCAACGTCGACTTTCTCTACACCGACGTGTGGGTCTCAATGGGTGAGCCCAAAGAGGCCTGGCGCGAGCGCGTCAACCTGATGAAACCCTATCAGGTTAATCAGCAGGTTATTGAGGCCACCGGCAATCCACAGGTGAAGTTTATGCACTGCCTGCCCGCCTTCCATAACGAGCACACCACCGTAGGACGCGAAATCGAGCTGGCCTATGGCCTCAAGGGGCTGGAGGTCACCGAGGAGGTGTTCGAATCCGCCCACTCCATTGTGTTCGATGAGGCAGAGAACCGGATGCACACCATCAAAGCCGTGATGGTAGCGACCCTCGGCGAGTAACCACTCCGGGCGTCGCGACACTGCGACGCCCAAACAGGGAGAGTACCCTATGCGCAGATTCAAATTTCCCTCTGCTTACACCATTCTGTTTATCCTGATCGCGCTTGTTGCGGCGCTGAGCTGGATCGTCCCTGCCGGGCACTACCAGATGGTCATGAACGAAACCCTCGGTAAGGAGGTCCCTGTCGCGGGCACCTATGCGCACGTTGCAGCCCATCCGCAGGGGATCGTATCCGTTATTATGGCCCCCATCAGCGGCCTGTACGACCCCGACACCGGCCAGGCCGGGGCGATTGATGTCGCGCTGTTTGTGCTGATCATCGGAGGATTTCTGGGGATCGTTAATAAAACCGGGGCCATTGACGCGGGGATTGAACGCGTCACGAAGAGGCTGAGCGGCCGCGAAGAGTGGATGATCCCGATCCTGATGGGACTCTTTGCCGCCGGTGGCACCATTTACGGCATGGCGGAAGAGTCGCTGCCTTTCTACACCCTGCTGGTGCCGGTCATGATGGCGGCGCGCTTCGACCCGCTGGTGGCCGCCTCAACGGTACTGCTGGGGGCGGGCATCGGCACCCTCGGCTCAACCATCAATCCCTTTGCGACGGTGATTGCCGCCAACGCGGCGGGCATTCCCTTTACGACCGGCATCTGGCTGCGCGTGGCGCTGCTGGTGGCGGGCTGGCTTATCTGCGTCGCGTGGGTCATGCGCTATGCACGCCAGGTACGCCAGGATCCCAGCCGCTCCGTCGTGGCGGATAAGCAGGAGGAGAACATCGCCCACTTCCTGGGCGGCAAGCGCCAGCAGGATCTGGCCTTCACCGGTACGCGCAAGCTGATCCTGGTCATCTTCGCCCTCGCA
The DNA here is from genome assembly GCF_032052675.1 of Pseudescherichia sp. Classification (NCBI taxonomy): domain Bacteria; kingdom Pseudomonadati; phylum Pseudomonadota; class Gammaproteobacteria; order Enterobacterales; family Enterobacteriaceae; genus Pseudescherichia; species Pseudescherichia sp. The sequence continues at coordinate 20,164 of NZ_DAMBWA010000015.1, read as the reverse complement.
TTTGCGGTGATGATCTACGGCGTGGCGGTGCTGGGCTGGTGGATGGGGCAGATCTCCGGCGTCTTTCTCGCCGCGGCCATTATCACCGGCCTGCTGGCCCGTATGAGCGAGGAGGAGCTGACCTCCACCTTTATTGACGGCGCGCGGGATCTGCTTGGGGTGGCGTTAATCATCGGCATCGCCCGCGGCATCGTGGTGGTGATGGACAAGGGCATGATCACTCATACCATTCTGCACAGCGCCGAGGGGCTGGTGAGCGGCCTCTCCAGCATAGTATTTATTAACGTCATGTACTGGCTGGAAGTCGTGCTCTCTTTCCTGGTGCCCTCCTCCTCCGGGCTGGCGGTACTGACGATGCCGATTATGGCCCCGCTGGCGGACTTTGCCCGCGTCGATCGCGATCTGGTGGTCACCACCTATCAGGCCGCCTCCGGCATTGTCAATCTGGTTACCCCGACCTCGGCGGTGGTGATGGGCGGGCTGGCGATTGCTCGCGTGCCTTACGTCCGCTATCTGAAGTGGGTCGCGCCGCTGCTGCTGCTGCTGACCGTGCTGATCTGCCTGATATTAAGCCTCGGCGCGCTGCTTTAACGACAACAGGGAGGAAAGAGTATGAAGGACTATCGCGACTGCTCCGCCAAAGAGCAACTGCAGCTGGCCGCCTGCCGCCGGCTGGTCACCGAGAAGAGCTACCTGTCCCAGGAGGCGATCCGCCGGGACCTTCAGCGCCACGGCTTTGACACCATTAGCCAGTCTACGGTATCGCGCCTGCTGAAGCTGCTGGGCATCATTAAGATCCGCAATGCCAAGGGGCAGCGCATCTATGCCTTTAACCCTCAGCTGCGCCCGGCGCCGGATGCCGCGCGCTGTCTCTCTGATATGGTTCTTAAGGTCGAGCACAACCGCGAGTTTATTCTTATTCATACTGCCGCAGGCTATGGGCGAGCGGTGGCCCGGATCCTCGACTATCACGCCCTGCCTGAAATCCTCGGCGTAGTGGCAGGCAGCAGCATCGTTTGGGTCGCCCCGCGCGATATACAGCGTACCCCGCAGGTACGCAACCGCGTTAACCACCTGCTAAAAATGCATTTATATGCAAAATAACCGTTTGCTTCGAATAATTAGCGCATCGATCGCTTGATTCGCCTTATGAGCTGAGTATAATCGCGGACAATTTGCCGGGAGGAAGCATGGTCAAGTCCGTTCGACACACTGTCTCACCGCGCCTGAAAGAGGGCGCTGACCTGCCGTTTTTCTTCCCGCTGCTCACCCATTTCTATAGCCCCTCTTTTGAGGGGCTTTTTTTTGCGCAGACGTCAGGAGATAGCTATGACTAATCCGCTCTATCAGAAACATATCATTTCCATAAACGATCTCAGTCGCGAAGAACTGGAACGCGTGCTGGAGACCGCTGCCAGCCTGAAGGCTAACCCGCAGCCGGAGCTGCTGAAGCACAAAGTGATCGCCAGCTGCTTCTTTGAAGCCTCTACCCGTACCCGCCTGTCGTTTGAGACCGCGATGCATCGCCTGGGCGCGAGCGTGGTCGGCTTCTCCGACAGCAGCAACACTTCGCTGGGTAAAAAAGGCGAGACCCTGGCGGACACCATCTCCGTTATCAGCACCTACGTGGACGCCATCGTGATGCGTCATCCGCAGGAGGGCGCGGCGCGGCTGGCCACCGAGTTCTCCGGCGGCATTCCGGTGCTGAACGCGGGCGACGGCGCAAACCAGCATCCGACCCAGACCCTGCTCGATCTCTTTACCATCCAGGAGACTCAGGGCCGGCTGGAGAACCTCAACATCGCGATGGTGGGCGACCTCAAGTATGGCCGCACCGTTCACTCGCTGGCTCAGGCATTGGCGAAGTTTAACGGCAACCGCTTCCTGTTTATCGCCCCCGATGCGCTGGCGATGCCGCAGTACATTCTCGATATGCTGGATGAGCGCGGTATTGCCTGGAGCCAGCACGCCACCATTGAAGAGGTGATCCCGGAGGTGGATATCCTCTACATGACCCGCGTGCAGAAAGAGCGTCTGGATCCGTCCGAATACGCCAACGTGAAGGCGCAGTTTGTCCTGCGCGCCAGCGACCTGCATAGCGCCCGCAGCAATATGAAGGTGCTGCATCCGCTGCCGCGCGTCGATGAGATTGCCACCGACGTGGATAAGACGCCGCACGCCTGGTATTTCCAGCAGGCAGGCAACGGTATCTATGCGCGGCAGGCGCTGCTGGCGCTGGTGCTCAAACGAGATTTGGCCTAACAGAGGGGGAAACGAGATGACACACGATAATAAACTGCAGGTCGAAGCGATTAAGCGCGGTACGGTGATCGATCATATTCCGGCGCAGGTGGGCTTTAAGCTGCTGACCCTGTTTAAGCTGACCGAAACCGACCAGCGGATCACCATCGGTTTGAACCTGCCTTCGGGCGAGATGGGCCGCAAGGATTTAATCAAGATCGAAAACACCTTCCTCACCGACGAGCAGGTTAACCAGCTGGCGCTCTATGCCCCGCAGGCGACGGTGAACCGCATTGATGACTATGAGGTGGTAGGCAAATCGCGGCCTAATCTGCCGTCGCGCATTGAGGCAGTGCTGATCTGCCCCAACAGCAACTGTATCAGCCATGCGGAGCCGGTGTTCTCCAGCTTTGCGGTGAAGCAGCGCGCCAACGACATTGCCCTGAAGTGCAAATATTGCGAAAAAGAGTTTTCGCATACGGTGGTGCTGGCGCACACCCGTTAATTCAGATTGGTCATCGCCTCCGCGCTGCCTATAATGGCGCGGAACCTCAATACCATTCGCTTTCAGGAGAAATCATGACAAAAATCATCGCGACGGAAAATGCACCGGCAGCCATTGGTCCTTACGTTCAGGCAGTCGATCTCGGCAATATGATCCTGACGTCCGGCCAGATCCCGGTCGATCCAAAAACCGGCAGCGTGCCGGAGGATATCGCCGCCCAGGCGCGCCAGTCGCTGGATAACGTTAAGGCTATCGTGGAAGCCGCTGGCCTGAAGGTGGGCGATATTGTTAAGACCACGGTGTTTGTGAAAGATCTCAACGATTTCGCCACCGTTAATGCCACCTATGAAGCGTTCTTTAACGAGCATCAGGCTGCCTTCCCGGCGCGCTCCTGCGTTGAAGTGGCCCGTCTGCCAAAAGACGTGAAGATTGAGATCGAAGCGATCGCCGTACGTCGTTAATCACGCATATAAGAAAAAGGGCCTGCCAGGCCCTTTTCTGTTTTACTGCCAGCCATACCGACGACGATAAAGTCCTTTCACCAGCTGCGTTAGCGTCATATACCCTGCCAGAATCGCAATCAGCCACGGGAAGTAACTCAGCGGCAGCGCCTGAAGCTGTAGGTAACTCGCCAGCGGAGAGAACGGCAGCACAATCCCGATAGCCATTACCAGCAGCGTCATGAGCATCAGCGGCCAGGCGGCACGGCTCTGGATAAACGGCACGCGCTGGGTACGGATCATATGCACAATCAGGGTTTGCGACAGCAGCCCGACCACAAACCAGCCGGACTGAAACAGCCCCTGTTCTGCTGGCGTATTGGCGTGAAAGACAAACCACATCAGGCAGAAAGTCAGAATGTCGAAAATAGAGCTGATCGGGCCAAAGAACAGCATGAAGCGTCCAAGATCGGCGGGGTTCCAGCGTTGCGGCTCGCGGATCTGCTCCTCGTCTACGTTATCAAACGGGATCGCCACCTGAGAGAGATCGTACATCAGGTTCTGCACCAGCAGATGCAGCGGCAGCATGGGCAAAAAGGGCAGAAATGCGCTGGCGACCAGGACGCTGAAGACGTTACCGAAGTTGGAGCTGGCGGTCATCTTGATGTACTTCAGCATGTTGGCGAAGGTCCGGCGACCTTCAATCACCCCCTCTTCCAGCACCATCAGGCTCTTCTCCAGCAGGATGATATCTGCGGCCTCACGGGCGATGTCTACCGCGCCATCGACGGAGATGCCGATATCCGCCGCCCGAAGCGCCGGAGCATCGTTTATGCCGTCACCCATAAAGCCCACCACGTGTCCCTCGCGGCGCAGAAGCGAGACGATACGCTCCTTGTGCAGCGGCGTCAGGCGAGCAAACAGCGTGGCGCGTTTCGCCAGCTGAGCCAGCTCGTCATCGGAGAGCGTTTCAATATCGCTGCCCGTGACCGCCTCGCCCGCCTCCAGCCCTACCTCGTGGCACACCTTCGCTGCCACCAGCTCGCTGTCACCGGTGAGAATTTTCACCGTAATGCCGTTGGCCTTCAGCGCCTTGAGCGCCGGAGCAGTAGTCTCCTTCGGCGGATCGAGAAAAGCAATGTAGCCCTCAAGGATCAGATCGGATTCGTCGATGCGCTGGTAGTCTCCCTCCCGCGCCGGCAGGATTTTACTGGCAACGGCAACCACGCGCAGCCCCTGGCGATTGAGGTTATCTGTAACGCGTCTGATACGGCGCAGCATGGTCTCATCCAGCGGAACGATCTCGTCGTGGTAACGCACCTGGGTACAGACGCTGAGGATCTCCTGCAACGCGCCTTTGCAGATCAGCTGATGCACGTCGGCCTGCTCGCTGACCACTACCGACATACGACGGCGCTCGAAATCAAACGGGATCTCATCGACCTTTTGCCAGCGGTTTGCAAGCGTGCGAGCAGAAGTTTCATCGATGCCTTCCAGCACCGCAACGTCGAGCAGATTTTTTAGTCCGGTCTGGTAGTGGCTGTTCAGCCAGGCAGCCTGCAGGACGTGCGCGCTCACGTTGCCGGAGATATCGGTATGGTGCTCCAGCACAATCTTATCCTGGGTGAGCGTGCCGGTTTTATCCGTGCAGAGGATGTCCATTGCGCCAAAGTTCTGGATAGCATCAAGATGCTTCACAATCACTTTCTGCTTTGACAGCTTCACCGCCCCGCGCGCCAGCGTCGAGGTGACAATCATCGGCAGCATCTCCGGGGTTAACCCCACGGCAACAGAGAGTGCAAACAGCGCCGCTTCCCACCAGTCGCCTTTGGTATAGCCGTTGATCAGCAGCACCACCGGCGTCATCACCATCATAAAGCGGATGAGTAACATACTGACGCGGCCAATCCCTTTCTGGAAGGCGTTTGGCTCGCTCTCCTGGTCGCTGACGCGTCCGGCCAACTGCCCAAACCAGGTGTTGCCCCCGGTGGCAATGACGATTGCCTGCGCGCTCCCGCTGACTACCGTAGTTCCCATAAAACAGAGCGTATCGCACTCCAGCGGGTTAGCTTGCAGCGGGTTACGGCTGGACGCCACTTTCTCAACCGGCAGCGATTCACCGGTAAGCGACGACTGGGCAACAAAGAGATCGCGCGCCTGAATGAGGCGTATATCTGCCGGGATCATGTCCCCGGCCGCCAGTTTAATGATATCGCCAACCACCAGCCGATCGATTGGCAGCTCAAGCCACGCGCTCTCACCCTTCTCATTAATAACGCGCAGAACCGTGGCGGTATTGCTGACCATCGCCTTAAGCGCATCTGCCGCCTTTGTGGAGCGCGCCTCCTGGACAAAATTCAGCAGGGTAGAGATCCCCACCATCAGCGCGATGACGCCAGCGGCAAAGAGATCTTCTGTGGCATAAGAGACGATACCGAGTGCGGTAAGCAGCAGGTTAAAGGGGTTGCGATAGCATAACCACAGATGCCTCCACCGTGGCGTAGGTGCCTCTGACGGAAGATGGTTATCGCCATGACCGGCGCGGCTCTTCTCTACCTCCCCCGCATTCAGCCCCTCTGGATGGGAGTGAAATGCGCGCCACAGCTCATTTTTCTCCATCGCCGCCGCGCGCAGGCACTGCGCCGTCAGCGTTGGCGGAATGGCGACGTCAGCCAGATGTTTCGCATTGGGTAAGGGATCGCGCTGCACAAGACGACGCGGTAGATGACGGTTTAGCTGTGCAAGCAGCCAGCGAGTGATATTGCCAGACATAATACCTCTCCCGCACTCGCCGGAGCGAGCGCAGCTCTGCCATCAGGCGTGGCAAAGCCGTACCTGACAGGCACTGAAAAAGTTATGCAGGAACGTTCAGGACGTCACTGCCTCACGCATCCGGTAAGGCAATGAATGAGGCTTACCGGAAAGAAGGGGGTCTCCATCGTGGGAGAGGGGTGGGATCGGGATCCATGTCGCCTCCGGTAAGGTAAAGAGTAAAATTGACGTGCAGTATACGGATATCGCCACCTTTTTTGTGGCTATTCGGGCGGTACAATACGCCCTAATAACTAAACGTTCACTCAACCAGCGTCTCCCTGACGACGTCCGTTTGCCAGATCTGCAAGGGCCATTTCTCCTGCAAGATTTACATTTCCTGCAGCGCACGCCCGCTGTACGCTCCCCGTTTTACCTTGTTCTGCATCAATAAAACTGCAAACTTGTTTGATGCAAATCACTATATGTAGCACTTAAAATGCCGTCCCGGCGCTACATATTGTAGTGATCGTCTATTATTCCAACGCTGACGTGCAGAACATTTTAACTATGGAGAGATCATGACCCCGCATGTGATGAAGCGAGATGGCTGTAAGGTACAGTTCAAATCAGAGCGTATTCAGGAAGCAATTCTGCGTGCCGCCGCTGCAGCGGGCGTTGATGATGCCGACTATTGCGCAACCGTCGCAGAGGTGGTCAGAGAGCAGATGCAGGCGCGCTCGCAGGTAGACATCAGCGAGATCCAGACGGCGGTGGAAAACCAGCTGATGTCCGGCCCCTATAAGCAGCTGGCGCGGGCCTATATTGAGTATCGCCACGACCGCGATATCTCCCGCGAGAAGCGCGGCCGCCTGAATCAGGAGATCCGCGGCCTGGTGGAGCAGACCAACTCCGCCCTGCTCAATGAGAACGCCAACAAAGACAGCAAGGTGATCCCGACCCAGCGCGACCTGCTGGCAGGTATCGTCGCCAAGCACTATGCCCGTCAGCACCTGCTGCCGCGTGACGTGGTGCTGGCCCACGAGCGCGGGGATATCCACTATCACGATCTCGACTACTCCCCCTTCTTCCCGATGTTCAACTGCATGCTCATCGACCTGAAAGGCATGCTGACCCAGGGCTTCAAGATGGGCAACGCCGAGATCGAGCCGCCGAAGTCTATCTCTACCGCCACGGCGGTTACCGCGCAGATCATCGCCCAGGTGGCCAGCCATATCTACGGCGGTACCACCATCAACCGTATTGATGAGGTGCTGGCCCCTTTCGTGACCGCCAGCTTCAACAAGCACCGCAAAACGGCGGAGGAGTGGCAGATCCCGGATGCCGACGGCTACGCCCGCTCGCGTACCGAGAAAGAGTGCTACGACGCCTTCCAGTCGCTGGAGTATGAGGTGAATACCCTGCATACCGCCAACGGCCAGACGCCCTTTGTCACCTTCGGTTTTGGGCTGGGCACCCGCTGGGAGTCGCGCCTGATCCAGCAGTCGATTCTGCGCAACCGCATTGCCGGCCTCGGTAAAAACCGCAAAACGGCGGTGTTCCCGAAGCTGGTGTTCGCCATCCGCGACGGGCTAAACCATAAGCCTGGCGACGCTAACTACGATATCAAGCAGCTGGCGCTGGAGTGTGCGAGCAAGCGGATGTACCCGGATATCCTCAACTACGATCAGGTGGTGAAGGTGACTGGCTCCTTTAAAACGCCAATGGGCTGCCGCAGCTTCCTCGGCGTATATGAGGATGAGGACGGGGAGCAGATCCACGACGGGCGTAATAACCTTGGCGTCATCAGCCTGAACCTGCCGCGCATCGCCCTGGAGGCGAAAGGCGACGAGGCGGCGTTCTGGACCCTGCTCGACGAGCGTCTGGCGCTGGCGCGTAAGGCGCTGATGACCCGCATTGCGCGTCTGGAGGGGGTTAAAGCCCGCGTGGCGCCGATCCTCTATATGGAAGGCGCCTGCGGCGTGCGGCTGAAAGCAGACGACGACGTCTCTGAGATCTTTAAAAACGGTCGCGCGTCGATTTCGCTGGGCTATATCGGGATCCACGAAACGATTAACGCTCTGTTTGGCGAGACGCACATGTACGACAGCGAGACGCTGCGCGCTAAAGGCATCGCCATCGTCGAGCGGATGCGCCAGGCGGTAGATCGGTGGAAAGAGGAGACCGGGTACGGCTTCAGCCTCTACAGCACGCCGAGTGAAAACCTCTGCGACCGCTTCTGCCGTCTCGATACCGCCGAGTTCGGCGTGGTGCCGGGCGTCACCGACAAGGGCTACTACACCAACAGCTTCCACCTCGACGTGGAGAAGAAGGTTAACCCTTACGACAAGATTGACTTCGAAGCGCCCTATCCACCGTTAGCCAACGGCGGCTTCATCTGCTACGGCGAGTACCCCAATATCCAGCACAACCTGAAGGCGCTGGAGGATGTCTGGGACTACAGCTATCAGCACGTGCCCTACTACGGCACCAATACGCCGATTGATGAGTGCTACGAGTGCGGCTTTACCGGCGAGTTTGAGTGCACCAGCAAAGGCTTTACCTGCCCGAAATGCGGCAACCACGACGCCGCCCGCGTCTCGGTAACCCGCCGCGTCTGCGGCTATTTAGGCAGTCCGGACGCGCGCCCGTTCAACGCTGGCAAGCAGGAAGAGGTGAAGCGCCGCGTTAAGCATTTGGGCAACGGGCAGATTGGGTAATGCAGTATCATCAATATTACCCTGTCGACATCGTCAACGGTCCCGGCACGCGCTGTACGCTATTCGTTTCGGGGTGCGTGCACGCGTGTCCCGGCTGCTATAACAAGAGCACCTGGCGGCTCAACTCGGGCAAGCCCTTTACCGTTGAGATGGAAGACCGGATTATTAGCGATCTCAACGATACGCGGATCAAACGCCAGGGTATTTCGCTCTCCGGCGGCGATCCGCTCCATCCGCAAAACGTGCCGGATATTCTCCGGCTGGTGCAGCGCATCCGTGCCGAATGCCCCGGAAAGGATATCTGGGTCTGGACCGGCTACAAGCTGGACGAGCTAAGCCGCGACCAGCTGGCCGTTGTCGATCTGATTAACGTGCTTATCGACGGTAAGTTTGTTCAGGATCTGAAAGATCCGATGCTGATCTGGCGCGGCAGCAGCAATCAGGTTGTCCACCACCTGCGCTAATCTGGCGCAGGCTTTTATTAAATCATTTCCCGCCATTGCCGATAACTTTTCTGTCTCGTTTATCCAACGCAGATGTAGTCACCTCCCCTGGGGGCCCCGTTCCCCTGCGTTTCGCACAGCATAGTATTTTTCGGAGATGATGATGAATAGCATAGATAAAATAAGTGCCATAAGCGCACAGGGTGATTCGCATTTATCTAACGGCGATAACCCCTCCACTCTGCTAAATAACAGCAAATTAGCAGAGATTAATAACGATAATAATACGACCCCTTCTGACGACGGCAGCACGAAGATTACGCTCACGTCTAAAACGCAGGATGAGATCGATAAACAGCAGCAGCTAAAAAAAGAGGAGATAAAGAAGACCGACTATACGATGGAATTAACCGGTATTCCGCTGTATGGCGGCCGTCTCATCTCAATCACTAAATATCCGAACGGCAGCGAAGAGATTATTGATACCCTGTCCGGGCAGCGAATAACGCGACAGGATCTTCAGCAGGCTATTTCCCCGACGGAGATAAAGGTGATTGAGGCGAATAATAACTCTGAGAGCGGGGTGGAGTAGAACAGGCCAGGCGGGAGGTCACTCCCGCCGTTGCGCTATTAGCGGAACTTCTTGTGGTAAGTATTTCGGGTGGTTTTAAACTCTTCCGCTGCCGCCTGCGCCTCTTTAACTTTACCGGCGTTGGCCAGCTGCAGCGCGCCGTCAATCTGGCCGACCAGAATGTCAAACCCGTGACGGTAGTCCTTCATCTCCGGACTGTCCGGCGCTTTGTCTTCCATTTTTGGCGGCGTCGCTTTCTGCGCGTCCAGCGCGGCGGTGCGCATTTTGGTTAACGCATCCTTCATCTCCGCCGCATCATCCGTTTTCTGTACCACTTTCAAATTATCGTTGAGGGTCTCCATATCCTCTTCCAGATCTGCCGCAAACGCGGCAGACGAGGCCAGAACGAGAGAGGAGAGTGCTAACATCGCTAACAACGTTTTCCGCATTGCTCATGTCCTTTTATTATTGTCAAAAATGGCTTACTGCCCGGCGATCTTCATCTCCGGCAGCAGCACAGAACCACACTGTATATTGCTGCGTGTTTCAATATCGTCACCAATGGTCACCATATTGCGCCACATCTCTTTCAGGTTGCCCGCGATGGTAATTTCGCTCACCGGGTACTGAATTTCACCGTTCTCTACCCAAAAGCCCGCCGCGCCACGAGAGTAGTCGCCGGTAATGCCGCTCACGCCCTGCCCCATCAGCTCGGTAACCACCAGTCCGGTGCCCATCTCTTTCAGCATCTGCTCGAAGCTGTGGCCCTGGCCCTTGATACGCCAGTTATGGATGCCGCCCGCGTGGCCGGTGCTCTGTAGCCCCAGCTTGCGCGCCGAGTAGCTGGTGAGCAGCCACTGGGTCAGGATGCCATCCTTGATGATGTCACGGCGTTCGGTGCGTACGCCTTCGCTGTCGAACGGCGTTGAGGCCAGCCCCTTCAGCAGGTGCGGGTGCTCCTCAATGGTCAGCCACTCCGGAAGGATCTGCTTGCCGAGAGAGTCCAGCAGGAAGGTCGATTTACGGTAGACCGCGCCGCCGGCAATCGCCCCGACGAGGTGGCCAAACAGCCCGGTGGCCACTTCGTTGGCGAAGATCACCGGGGCTTTCATGGTAGAGAGCTTACGCGGCGCGAGGCGTGACAGGGTGCGTCTGGCGCACTCGTCTCCGACCCACTCTGGCGACTTGAGATCGCCCAGCGCGCGGCCAATGGTGTAGGCATAGTCGCGCTCCATGTCGCCGTTCTCTTCGGCAATCACGCAGCTGGAGAGCGAGTGGCGGCTGGAGCAGTAGCTTTGCAGCATGCCGTGGCTGTTGCCGAAGACTTTGATTCCGTAGTGGCTGTTGAAGCTGCCGCCTTCGGTGTTGGTGATGCGCTTGTCCGCCTTCAGCGACGCCTGCTCGGCGCGGGCAGCCAGCTCAATCGCCTCGTCCGGGGTGATCTCCGCCGGATGGAAGAGATCCAGATCCGGCGCCTCAAACGCCAGCAGCTCGCGGTCCGCGACGCCGGCAAAGGGATCCGGCGAGGTGTAGCGGGCGATATCCAGCGCCGCCTGCACGGTGCGGGCGATAGCGTCCGGACTCAAATCGGTGGACGAGGCGCTGCCCTTGCGGTTTTGATGATAAACGGTGATGCCCAGCGCGCCATCGCTATTGAATTCCACGTTCTCCACCTCACCGTAGCGGGTGCTGACGCTAATACCGGTAGTCTTCGATACCGCCACTTCTGCGCCGTCTGATTTACCTGCGGCTAAGCCCAGTGCGGTGGAGACGGCCTCTTCCAGTGCTTTGCGTTGCTCTGCAACTTGTGTGATTACTTTCATCGCCAATGCCATAATGTAAGGGGAGTTTTAAAGAAGTCTAACAGAGAACCCATTCTCAGTGTGCTCCCAGGGTGTTAGTATTAGCCTCTTTTTTAAGGAGCCTGAGATGACCAAGCAGCCCGATGACTGGCTCGACGACGTACCCGGTGATGATATCAACGATGAAGATGATGAGATCATCTGGGTCAGTAAAAGTGAAATTAAGCGCGATGCGGAAGAGTTAAAACGCCTCGGCGCAGAGATGGTAGACCTGGGCAAGAACGCCCTCGATAAGATCCCGCTGGATGACGATCTGCGCGCGGCCATTGAGCTGGCGCAGCGTATCAAGAAAGAGGGCCGCCGCCGCCAGATGCAGCTGATTGGCAAACTGCTGCGCCAGCGCGATGTCGATCCGATCCGCCAGGCGCTGGACAAGCTGAAAAACCGCCATAACCAGCAGGTGGCGTTTTTCCACAAGCTTGAACACCTGCGCGATCGCCTGATTGCCGAGGGTGACGACGCGGTGCCGGAGGTGTTAAACCTGTGGCCGAACGCCGATCGCCAGCAGCTGCGCTCGCTGATCCGTAACGCGCAGAAAGAGCGCGACGGCAACAAGCCGCCGAAGTCCGCGCGCCTGATCTTCCAGTATCTGCGCGAGCTGTCGGAAGCGGAAGAGTAGTTTGTAAACGCCGGGTGGCGCTTCGCTTGCCCGGCCTACGGTTTACACGCGAACAAGATGCCCTTCGTAGGCCCGGTAAGCGTTAGCGCCACCGGGCAATTTCGCTATTTCTTCTCTAATCTGTCCAGCAGCTTCTGGTGGATCCCACCAAAGCCGCCGTTGCTCATCACCAGAATGTGATCCCCCGGCTGGGCGGTCTTCACGATCATATCCGCCAGCACATCGACATCCCCATGCCAGTGGGCAGGCTGTATGCACGCCTCTGCCACTTCCGACACCTGCCAGGGAATATGCTGCGGCTGCAGCAGGAAGACCTCATCGGCGCGGCCCAATGACGGCGCCAGATCGTCCTTGCAGAGACCCATCTTCATGGTGTTCGAGCGCGGCTCCAGCACCGCTATAATGCGCGCCGTGCCGCCGACCTTGCCGCGCAGCGCGGCGAGGGTTGCCAGAATCGCGGTCGGGTGGTGGGCGAAGTCGTCGTAGACGCTGACGCCGTTGGCGGTGCCGCGCAGCTCCAGACGGCGGCGGGCGTTGACGAACGAGCCGAGGGCGTTAGCCGCATCCGCAGGCGTGACGCCGACGTGACGGGCGGCGGCAATCGCCATCAGGCCGTTATGCATGTTGTGCTCGCCGACCAGATCCCACTTCACCTGGCCCACGCGCTCGCCGTCCAGCAGCACTTCCCACTGCGAGGCGTCGGTGGTGAGCTTTTTCGCCTGCCAGTGGCCCTGCTCGCCCACCAGCTCCTGCTCGCTCCAGCAGCCCATCGCCATCACCTGCTTCAGGTTGATGTCGTTCTCCGGCAGGATGATTTTGCCCTGCCCCGGCACGATACGCACCAGGTGGTGGAACTGCTTCTGAATCGCCTTCAGGTCGTCAAAGATGTCGGCGTGATCGAACTCAAGATTGTTGAGGATCAGGGTGCGCGGCGCGTAGTGCACGAACTTGGAGCGCTTATCAAAGAAGGCGCAGTCGTACTCGTCGGCCTCAATCACGAAGAACGGGCTGTCGCCGAGACGGGCGGAGACGTCGAAGTTCCCCGGTACGCCGCCGATCACAAAGCCGGGCTGATAGCCACAGGCTTCGAGGATCCAGGTCGCCATACCGGCGGTGGTGGTTTTGCCGTGAGTACCGGCTACCGCCAGCACCCAGCGGTCGCGCAGCACAAAATCGTGCAGCCACTGCGGGCCGGACATATAGGGAATGCCCTTCTCCAGCACCGCCTCAACACACGGATTTCCCCGCTTCATGGCGTTACCAATAATCACCAGATCCGGCGCGGGATCGAGCTGGCTGGCGTCGTAACCCTGAATTAAAGAGATGCCCTGCTTCTCCAGCAGGGTGCTCATCGGCGGATACACATTGGCGTCCGATCCCGTTACTTCATGACCTAAAGCACGTGCCAGCAACGCCAGCCCGCCCATGAAGGTTCCACAAATTCCTAAAATATGAATGCGCATACGTCGGTCCTTATTTTAACTGGCGCCTATTTTACTCACATGTCCGGCCCAGAGAAATGCATTTAAGCGGAATCTCACTCTGGCTGGCGCGATTCACCTGTGCGCATTAATTCGGATCTTTGTTAGTATTGTTACAGTCGCTTTACTCCACATTAATTGCAGGGAAAGTGTTATGAAAACGTTAGGTGAATTTATCGTCGAGAAGCAGCATGATTTCTCCCATGCTACCGGGGAACTGACCTCGCTGCTGTCGGCGATAAAGCTGGGCGCCAAAATCATCCACCGCGATATTAATAAAGCGGGGCTGGTCGATATTCTGGGGGCCAGCGGGGCCGAAAACGTGCAGGGCGAGGTGCAGCAAAAGCTCGATCTGTTCGCAAATGAAAAACTGAAGGCGGCGCTGCGCGCGCGCAATATCGTGGCCGGTATCGCCTCAGAAGAAGAAGATGAGATCGTTGTTTTTGATGGCTACGAGCACGCGAAGTATGTGGTTCTGATGGATCCGCTGGATGGCTCCTCCAACATTGACGTTAACGTCTCCGTTGGCACCATCTTCTCTATCTACCACCGCGTCACGCCGGTAGGCACCCCGGTCACCGTGGAAGACTTCCTGCAGCCGGGCAACAAGCAGGTTGCGGCGGGCTATGTGCTATACGGCTCCTCGACCATCATGGTCTACACCACCGGCTGTGGCGTACACGCTTTCACCTACGATCCCTCCCTCGGCGTCTTCGCCCTCTGCCAGGAGCGCATGCAGTTCCCTGAGCTGGGTAACACCTACTCCATTAACGAAGGCAACTACATCAAGTTCCCGCAGGGCGTGAAGAAGTACCTCAAGTTCTGCCAGGAAGAAGATAAAATCACCCACCGCCCTTACACCTCGCGCTATATCGGCTCGCTGGTGGCGGACTTCCATCGTAACCTGGTGAAGGGTGGGATCTACCTCTATCCGAGCACTGCGACCCATCCGGAAGGCAAGCTGCGTCTGCTGTACGAGTGCAACCCGATGGCCTTCCTGGCCGAGCAGGCGGGCGGCAAGGCGAGCGACGGTAAAGAGCGTATTCTGGATATTATTCCCGAGTCGCTGCACCAGCGTCGTCCGTTCTTCGTTGGCACGAAAGCAATGGTCGAGGACGTAGAGCGCTTTATGCGCGAATATCCGGACGCCTAATACGCAGTCACGCTACCCTCTCCGCCAGGAGAGGGTAAATTCCGTTAGCCTGCGGTCTGCAGGCGGAACGAGGCCATCGCGGCCAGCAGCTCGCGAGACTGCTGCTCCAGGGAGTGGGTCGCAGCGGAGGATTGCTGCACCAGCGCCGCATTCTGCTGGGCCGTCTCATCCATCTGGTTCACCGCAATATTCACCTGCTCAATACCCCGGCTCTGCTCGTGGGACGCGTTGGCAATCTCCCGCATCAGCTTCGTCATGCGCGTTACTTCGCTGGCGATCTCGTCCATCGTTTCACCGGCCTGCATTGCCAGATTGCTGCCCTCGCCAACGTGGGTCTGCGAGTCGGTGATCAGGGTGCGGATCTCTTTCGCTGCATCGGCGCTGCGGCTCGCCAGGTTACGTACCTCGCCCGCCACCACGGCAAAGCCGCGGCCCTGCTCCCCTGCCCGCGCCGCTTCTACCGAGGCGTTAAGGGCCAGAATATTGGTCTGGAAGGCAATGGCGTCAATAACGCTAAGTATATCGGCAATACGCGCCGAACTGCCGGAGATATCCTGCATCTTCTCGATCACGTAACAGACCATTTCGCTGCCGCGATCGGCGGTATCAGAGACCGTCTTCGCCAGCTGGTGCGCCTGCTCGGCGTTGGCGGCGTTCTGCTTCACCGTGGCGGTGATCTGCTCCATGCTGGCAGCAGTCTGCTCAAGGGAGGAGGCGGTAGATTCGGTGCGCTGGGCCAGATCGACGTTGCCTGCGGTTAACTCCCGGCTGCCGGTATCAATCTGGGCGCTGGCGTCGCGCACGCGGGTTACCGAACTCACCAGCGAGTGGCGCATGTTCTCAATGGCGGCGTTGAGGCGGGAGAACTCCTTGCTGGTTAACTCAGCCTGCGTGGGCGTCAGGTTACCCGCGGCCACCTGCTCCAGCTGCTGAATAGAGACGTTAAGGGGCTTAAGCAGCATATGGCGCAGCGCCAGCCAGGCCAGGGCGATGATGCCGGCGGTTACCAGCGCGGCGATGACGATCAACGCCATCACCCGTTTTTTACTTGCCTGCACCGCGTCCACTTCCGCTTTGCCGCGCGCTTCGCCCCACTTCAGGAACGCCTGCATATCGTTATCAAACTGGCGTGACACCGGCACCAGCTGGTTCTCCAGCAGCGAATAGTAGTCGTCCGCGCTCTGCTGATTGAGCGCCGTCAGCATCGGAACGATACCCTGGCTATTGTAAGCCTGATAGCTTTTGGCGACCGCCGTCAGCAGGGCCTGGCCGCGCTCGTCCTCTACGCCCGCGCCGATAGTCTCCTGCAACCCTTTCTGGGCCTGTGCGACCTCGCTATTGATATTTTTTACTGACTTGCCCGCGTCGTCCAGCAGCCCGACCTCCATCATGCGCACCGCCTGCCCGGCTTCGTTGCGCGCGCGTAGGATCAGGGTGTAGCCCTCGTTCAGGCGTGCCATCTGCTCACCCTGAAGGTGGTTAATACGCTGTAGCGAGGAGGAGCTTTGGGTCAGGGCATAAATACCCATGCCGCTGACCAGAAGGAGGAGTAACGTCATTACGGCCAGCAGAGAGAGCAGGCCTGTGCGAATCGAAAGCGTTCTAAGCATGATGGCGATCCCGGTAGCAGAGAGACTTCGTAGCGTGAATAGTGCTGATTCGAACAGTTATCGACCGCTACCGGGAAAGCTTTAGTTATTTTTTAGCCATATCAAAAAGTTATGACTTCGTTGCCGGAATGCTCACCCGTGTTACCGGAGAGTTCTGCCGGTTCTCCCACAGCACCGTCAGGCCGCGTTGCAGGGCGATAAAGATAAACAGCAGAATGCCGATGGCGATCTTTGTCCACCACGAGCTGAGCGTGCCGTCAAAGTTAATGTAGGTCTGGATCAGCCCCTGGATCGCCACGCCAAACAGCGTGCCCAGAACCGTCCCCACGCCGCCGCTGAGCAGCGTGCCGCCAATCACCACTGAGGCGATGGCGTCCAGCTCTACCCCAACGCCCGCCAGGGCGTAGCCCGCCTGGGTGTAGACAGAGAAGACAATGCCCGCCAGCGTCGCCAGCCCGGTAGAGAGCATATAGATGCGGATCGTGGTGCTGCGGGTAGAGATACCCATCAGGTTGGCCGAGGTGGCGCTACCGCCGATGGCATACACCTGGTTACCAAAGCGCGTGCGGTGGGCGAGGAAGATGCCTATCACCACCACGCCCAGCATCAGCAGCCCCATCGCGCTCAGACGACCGCCGCCGGGAATTTTCCACGCCAGGCTGGAGAGGGTGTCGTAGATCGGGTGGTTAATGGGGATCGACTCCTCCGAGACCAGGTAGCTGACACCACGCAGGAAGAACATCCCGGCGAGGGTGATAATAAACGCCGGGATCTTCAGGGCGTCAATCAGCAGGCCCATAAAGGCCCCGAAGGCGCAGCCCATCGCCAGCACCAGCGGGAAGGCCAGCAGGGGCGAGATCCCCCAGAAGCCAATTACCTTCGCCAAAAAGACGCCGGTAAAGGCGATCACCGACCCTACCGAGAGGTCGATGCCGCCGGAGAGGATCACAAAGGTCATACCGACGGCGATAATCCCCAGAAAAGCGTTATCGGTCAGAATATTGCAGATGACCCGCGTCGAGGCAAAGCCGGGAAACTGGGTCAGGCAGTAGAGATAGCCGAGCACGAACACGCCGAGCGTGATCATCAGCGGCAGGTTACGTTTTATCATGACCACGGCTCCTCTTAATCAGGTCGATAAAGCGCGGCGACTGCACAATCAGCACGCACATGACGACGACGGCCTTCACGACCTGGTTTAGCTCTGGCGGGAAGCCGGAGAGTAAAATGCCGGTGTTCATTCCCTGGATAATCAGTGCCCCGACGATAGAGAGCAGCAGGTTGAAGCGACCGCCCATTAGCGAGGCGCCGCCAATGACCACCGCGAGGATGGCATCCAGCTCCAGCCACAGCCCGGCGTTGTTGGCATCCGCGCCGCGAATGTCCGCCGTGACGATGATGCCGGCAATGGCGGCACAAACGCCGCTCAGGATGTAGGTCAGCATCACCACCACCCGGGTATTCACCCCGGCGTTTTTCGCCGCGCGGATGTTGATCCCCACCGCTTCGATAAACATGCCCAGCGCCGTCTTGCGGGTAAAGAGCCAGAAAATAACCAGCGTCACCAGAGCGATGATCACCGGCGTCGGGAAGAGCAGCAGCGAGCCGCTGCCGAGCCAGGAGAGGCTGGGGGCGTTGAAGGTGACGATCTGTCCGGCGGTGATCAGCTGCGCCACGCCGCGCCCGGCGACCATCAAGATCAGCGTGGCGACGAAGGGCTGGATCTTGAGGATGGCCACCAGCACGCCATTCCACAGCCCGGCCAGCACGCCGCTGCCGATTGCCGCCAGCAGCACAACCGGCAGGCTGTGCCCGGCCACGGTCATCGACGCCGCCGTCGCGCCAGCAATGGCCATGATGGCCCCTACGGAGAGATCGATCCCGCCGGTGGCGATCACCAGCGTCATGCCGATCGCCAGCAGCGCGACCGGTGCGGCACGGTTAAGAATGTCGATGGGGCTACCGAACAGCCGCCCATCCTGCAGAACGATCTGGAAAAAATGCGGCGCAACCAGGCTGTCAGCCACCAGCACCAGGATCAGCGCAAGCAGCTGCGGCATACCCGTCGGCCAGCTTATGCGCCGCTTCGGCTGGCCGGTTTGCGGAAGGGATCGGGGCATCACACTCTACTCCTTATGCCGCAATGGCATTCATGATCGCCGGAACCGATAGCTCCGCGAGCGGGATCTCTGCCACCTGCTTGCGGTCGCGCATGATGATCACCCGATCGGCATAGCCGACCAGCTCCTCCAGCTCGGAGGAGATCACCAGCAGCGCTAAGCCGTCGGCGCACAGGGTTTCAATAAGCCGGATGATTTCGGCATGCGCCCCCACGTCGATGCCGCGCGTCGGCTCATCGAGGATCAGGAACTGGGGTTTGGTCAGCAGCCAGCGGGAGAGCAGCACCTTCTGCTGGTTGCCGCCGGAGAGAAACTCAATCGGCTGCTCGGCGCTGGGGGTGCGAATACCCAGCTGGCGAATAAAACGCTCGGCGATCTCGTTCTGCTCCCGGCGGGGAATGGGCCGCAGCCAGCCGCGCTGGGCCTGCAGGGCGAGGATGATATTCTCCCGCACCGAGGCGGCGGCAATGATGCCGTCGGTTTTGCGATCCTCCGGACAGAAGCCGATCCCCAGGCACGACGCCTGATGCGGCGAGCGTAGGGTCTGCGGCTTGCCTTTGATCGTTGCGCTGCCGCTGTCGGCGGGCTTGATGCCGAAGATCACCTCGGCGGTTTCGGTCCGCCCGGAGCCTAACAGCCCGGCGAGGCCGACAATTTCGCCGGGACGTACTTCGAAGCTAAAGGGCGCGATGGTGCCCTTCTTGCCAAAATCAGTAAACGCGGCCACCGGCTTGTCGCTGAGCAGGGTCCGGCCCGCCCGCTGCAGGGCGTTGCTCTCCAGCTCGCGCCCCAGCATCATCTTGACCAGCTCGATCTGCGGCAGCTCGCGAGTCTCCCGGCAGCCGACGAAGCCGCCGTTGCGCAGAACGGTGATGCGATCGCTCACCTCATAGACCTGATCGAGAAAGTGGGTGACGAAGATCAGGCTCACCCCCTGGGCGCGCAGCTGGCGCATCAGGGTGAAGAGCATCTCCACCTCCTGGGTATCGAGGCTGGCGGTAGGCTCATCAAGGATCAACACCTTTGCCGAGAGGTCAATAGCGCGGCAGATGGCGACGATCTGCTGCATCGCCACCGAGAAGCGGTTCAGCGGCTCGCGTACGTCGAGGGAGAAGCCATAGGAGGCCATCAGCGCCGTGGCGCGGCGCTCCATCTCTTTGCGCTGGAGAAAACCAAAGCGCCGGGGTTCACGTCCAATAAACAGGTTATCCGCCACCGACATGTTCGGCAGTAGATTAACCTCCTGATAGACCGTCCCAATGCCCAACTGCTGGGCATGGGCGGTGTTTTTAGGTGAGATCTCGTTGCCTTCGAGGCGGATAACGCCGCGATCGGCATGATAGACGCCGGTCAACGCCTTAATGAGCGTCGATTTACCGGCCCCGTTTTCACCGAGGAGCGCCATAATTTCGCCCCGGCGTAGGCTGAAGTTGACGTTATCAAGCGCCTTTACGCCGGGGAAAAATTTACTTAACCCCTCGGTACTGAGAATTTCCTGGTGTTGGTCGGTGGTCATGATGGCCTCCCCGAAACGAACCTGATACAGATGGCGCTACGCCCCGTAGGCCGGATAAGACGCCTGCGTCGCCATCCGGCGCGGCATTGCCTGATGGCGCTACGCTTATCAGGCCTACAAAACCTGGGCCCG
>NZ_DAMBWA010000014.1:103526-114231 GCF_032052675.1 Pseudescherichia sp. | reverse complement strand
TTTGCCGCTTCCCCCAAACGAAGGTTTTTTATCCATCACGGGCATGATTGTCCGTGTTGGCCATTCTCTGCAGTACAGTCAGAAATGACCATGCTCGATAAAATGGTGGCATCATTCACCACTTTTTTAAGGGCGAAAAATCATGCAAATCGGTTACGTGAGGGTGTCAACAAATGACCAAAACACGGCTTTACAACGAAATGCGCTGGAGTGCGCAGGATGTGAGCTGATATTTGAGGACAAAATGAGCGGAAAAACCTCAGATCGACCAGGGCTAAAGAAGGTCCTGCGCACACTCTCAGAAGGTGACACGCTGGTAGTCTGGAAGCTGGACAGACTAGGCAGGAGCATGCGACATCTTGTTACGCTGATTGAAGACCTGCGCGGGAGAGGGGTAAATTTCCGCAGCCTGACAGACAGCATTGACACATCAACTCCAATGGGGCGTTTCTTTTTCCATGTTATGGGCGCCCTGGCTGAAATGGAACGTGAACTAATCGTTGAGCGTACCCGCGCCGGACTGGCAGCTGCAAGGCAGCAAGGGCGTATCGGTGGCAGGCGGCCAAAACTGACAGAGCAGCAATGGGCGCAGGCGGGGCGATTGCTTGATGCAGGGGAAAGCAGGAAACGCGTTGCTCTGATTTTTGATGTGGGTATATCAACGCTGTACCGTAAATTTCCCGCGTGTGTCGTGGCGCCATTGTCTGAACGCTCAGACACTCCTGTATAAATGAACATGCTTTCCCATTTATGTAACCTGAAATCAGGCACATAAGAGAGGCAAGGCTATGCAAAAAGCGGTTATTGGGGCGGCAACTATTTATTGTGGTGACAGCCTGGAAATTCTGCGCGAACTAACTGGAGAATTTGATGCAGTAATTACTGATCCGCCTTATTCCAGCGGTGGTATGACGCGCAGTGATCGGCAGGCCAAACCCTCCGGGAAGTATGTAGGCAATAACAACTACCATGAGTTTTACGGCGATAACAGAGACGTGCGCTCCTGGGCGTTCTGGATGACGCAGTGGATGAGTCAGGTTAACCGCCTGGTTAAGTCAGGCGGGTATGCCATGGTTTTCACTGACTGGCGGCAGCTTCCAACGCTTACTGACGTTTTCCAGGCTGGCGGTTTTGTGTGGCGGGGGCTGATTCCGTGGGATAAAACGCTTTCAACCCGTGCGCCTCATACCGGTTATTTTCGTCATCAGTGCGAATACGTGGTTTGGGGAAGTAACGGACCATTGCCTAAAAGTCTGCATGGTGGACCCTGGCCGGGTATGGTGACTCGTCGGGTTATTCCGTCTCAAAAACTCCATATGACCGGCAAACCGATTGAGCTTATGGAGAGCCTGGTTGCTCCCGTGCCTCCTGGCGGCCATATTCTTGATCCATTTATGGGGAGTGCATCAACTGGCGTTGCCGCGCTGAGGAAGGGATACAAATTTACCGGGATTGAAATGAGCCAGCAGTATTTTGATATCTCATGCGAACGCCTGGAAAAAGAAAACGCAGATATCCGCGCGGGCGTATTGTGTGATTAAGGGAACAATGCCGCGTAGCTGTCTGCGCGGCCCATTCAATTCACCATAGGGCGAAACCTAAACACCGGAGGGTTCGCCGTATGGCTCAGGATTATCACCACGGTGTGCGCGTCGTTGAGGTCAACGATGGCACCCGCCCCATTTCAACAGTAAGCACGGCAATTGTCGGTATGGTCTGTACCGGCGATGATGCAGATGCGTCCGTGTTCCCCCTCAATAAACCGGTCCTGCTTACCGACGTGCTGACCGCCAGCGGTAAAGCAGGCGAGTCCGGCACGCTGGCCCGCTCGCTGGATGCAATTGCCGACCAGGCTAAACCCGTGACCGTCGTTGTGCGCGTTGCACAGGGTGAAACCGAAGCGGAAACAACCTCCAACATTATCGGCGGCGTGACAGCTGACGGTAAAAAAACGGGCATGAAAGCGCTGTTATCTGCGCAGTCCCAGCTCGGCGTTAAGCCGCGCATTCTTGGCGTGCCGGGGCATGACACGCAGGCGGTTGCTACTGAGCTGCTGAGCGTGGCGCAGAGTCTGCGCGGGTTTGCTTATCTGTCCGCCTACGGCTGCAAAACGGTAGAGGAGGCCATTGCCTACCGCGCTAATTTCAGCCAGCGCGAGGGGATGCTGATCTGGCCTGATTTCATCAGTTTTGACACCGTGCTGAACGCTGACGCAACGGCTTACGCCTCAGCCCGTGCGCTTGGCCTGCGTGCCAAAATTGACGAACAGACCGGCTGGCACAAATCCCTGTCCAACGTTGGCGTGAACGGCGTCACCGGCATTTCTGCTGATGTGTTCTGGGATTTGCAGGACCCGGCAACCGATGCGGGGCTGCTGAACCAGAACGATGTCACCACGCTGATCCGCAAAGACGGTTTCCGCTTTTGGGGTTCCCGTTGCCTCAGTGACGATCCTCTGTTTGCCTTTGAAAACTACACCCGCACCGCGCAGGTACTGGCTGACACCATCGCAGAAGCGCATATGTGGGCGGTGGATGGCGTGCTTAACCCGTCGCTGGCCCGCGACATTATCGAAGGTATTCGCGCCAAATTGCGTAACCTGAAAACGCAGGGCTACATCATCGGCGCCGACTGCTGGCTGGATGAGTCTGTAAACGATAAAGATTCCCTGAAAGCCGGGAAGCTCACTATCGATTACGACTATACGCCGGTACCGCCTCTGGAAAACCTGATGCTGCGCCAGCGCATCACCGATCAGTATCTGCTGGATTTCTCCAGCCAGGTCAGCGCGTAAGGGGACAAAATGGCTTTACCACGCAAGTTAAAACACCTGAACCTGTTTAACGACGGGAATAACTATCAGGGGATTGTTGAGTCCCTGACCCTGCCTAAATTCGGCCGCAAGTTTGAAAAGTATCGCGGCGGCGGTATGCCCGGTTCGGCTGATGTAGATCTGGGGCTGGATGATGGCGCGCTGGACACGGAATTTTCAATCGGTGGCACCGAACTGCTGTTATTCAAGCAGATGGGTAAAGCCACCGTTGACGGCATCCAGCTGCGTTTCACCGGCTCCATTCAGCGTGATGATACCGGCGAAGTGCAGGCCGTTGAGCTGGTTGTGCGCGGGCGACATAAAGAAGTCGATTCCGGCGAATGGAAAACCGGCGAGAGCAACACCACAAAAGTCAGCAGCACCAACAGCTACGCGAAGCTGACCATTAACGGCGAGGTGCTCTATGAGGTTGATGTGATCAACATGATTGAAATCGTTGACGGCGTGGACCTGATGGAAGAACACCGCAACGCCCTGGGCCTCTGATCTACTTTAAAGGCGCGGGCAGCCGCGCCAGTACCTTATAAACAGGAAATGACAATGAGCGAACAACTGACTGAAAAAACCGTACAGCTGGACACCCCAATCAAACGCGGTAAAACCGAAATTGCCGAAATTGTGCTGCGCAAGCCGCAGTCCGGCGCGCTGCGTGGCACCCGTCTGCAGGCGATCATGGATATGGACGTCGGCGCGATGATGACGATTATTCCCCGCATCTCCACGCCCGCGCTGACCGCTCAGGAAATGGCTGAAATGGACCCCGCAGATCTCACCGCGCTGTCGGTTGAGGTGGTCACTTTTTTGTTGAAGAAATCGGTGCTTGCCGGTTTGCCGACAGCCTGACGGTAGAAGACCTGGTGGCTGATATCGCCACCATTTTTCACTGGCCGCCGTCCGTCACTGACGTTATGCCGCTGACCGAAGTGCTGGAGTGGCGGCATAAAGCGATTCAGAGAAGCGGGGCCAGCGATGAGTGACACTAACCTGCGTTTGCAGGTAATTCTAAATGCGGTTGATAAACTCACCCGCCCATTCCGATCAGCGCAGGCCAGTTCTAAAGAGCTGGCTACCGCCATTCAGCAAAGCCGCGCAAGATTAAAAGAACTGGACGCCCAGGCGGGCCGTATTGACGGTTTCCGCAAGGCAAGCGCGCAGCTGGCCGTCACCGGCAACAGTCTTAAAGCCGCACGCGAAGAAGCGGCGAAGCTTGCCACGCAGTTCTCGGCCACTAACCGGCCGACGGCGGCGCAGGCGCGTCTGCTGGAGCAGGCAAAAAACCGCGTTAACGAGCTGCAGAGCAAATACAACGGCCTGCGTCAGTCGGTGCAGCGTCAGCGTCTTGCGCTCAATGAGGCCGGGCTGGACACCAAAAAGCTGAGCAGTGCGCAGCGGGAGCTGCGGCAGAATGCCGACGAAACCCGGCAGGCGCTGGACCGACAGCAGAAATCCCTTAAACGCCTGGGCGAGCAGCAGGCCCGTATGAACGCCGTCCGCGATCAGTATTCGCGGCGCCTTGAGGTGCGGGATCGTATTGCGGGCGCCGGAGCAACGACGACTGCCGCCGGGCTGGCGATGGGTGCGCCGGTGATGGCTGCCGTTAAAAGCTATGCCAGCATGGAAGATGCGATGAAAGGCGTGGCAAAGCAGGTTAACGGGCTGCGGGACGACAACGGCAACCGCACAAAGCAGTTTTATGACATGCAGGATGCCATCAAGGCCGCCAGTGAACAGCTGCCGATGGAGAATGGCGCCATCGACTATGCCGCGCTGGTTGAAGGTGGCGCCCGCATGGGCGTGACAAACCAGAACGATTCTTACGAAGACCAGAAGCGTGACCTGCTGGCCTTTGCATCCACTGCAGCAAAGGCCGCAACGGCATTCGAGCTGCCCGCTGATGAGCTGGCGGAGGGGCTGGGGAAAATCGCGCAGCTCTATAAAGTGCCGACCCGCAATATTGAACAGCTTGGCGATGCCCTGAACTACCTGGACGATAACGCCATGTCTAAGGGCGGCGATATCATCAATGTGCTGCAGCGCATGGGCGGCGTGGCTGACCGGCTTGATTTCCGCAAGGCGGCCGCGCTGGGTTCCACCTTCCTGTCTCTGGGCGCCGCGCCTGAAATTGCCGCCAGCGCATCAAATGCGATGGTGCGCGAACTGTCGATTGCAACCATGCAGAGCAAGCGGTTCATGGAAGGTATGGATCTGCTGAAACTCAATCCAGAAGAGATTGAAAAGCAGATGACAAAGGACGCAATGGGGACCATTCAGCGTGTGCTGGAGAAGGTTAACAAACTGCCGCAGGACAAGCGCCTGTCCGCCATGACGATGATATTTGGCAAGGAGTTTGGCGACGATGCGGCGAAGCTGGCAAATAACCTGCCGGAGCTGCAGCGACAGCTGAAACTTACCTCAGGCACTGAGGCTAACGGCTCCATGCAGAAAGAATCCGATATCAATAAGGATTCACTTTCCGCGCAGTGGTTGCTTGTTAAAACGGGCGCGCAGAACGCTTTCAGTAGCCTGGGTGAAACCCTGCGCCAGCCGCTGATGGATATCATGGGGTACGTCAAAAGCGTTACCGGGGCACTGCGTCGATGGGTTGAGACTAACCCGCAGCTGGCGGGCACTTTGATGAAGATTGCCGCTGTGGTCGCCTCAGTGACGTTGGCGCTTGGGACATTAGCTATTGCCATGGCTGCTGTTCTGGGGCCGCTGGCATTATTGCGCTTTGGGATGAAATCGCTAGCCATCACTGGTCTGGGGCGGTTCGGTCCACTGCTGGGCCGGTTGAGCCAGGCATTCAAATCATTCACACCTGGTTTATTCCAGTCAGGTGATGCACTGAAAAAGCTGTTTGGGCTGTTTTCGGGAAATGAAGCGAGTGAGACAGTTAGCTGGATAAGTCGTATTCGTGAGGCGCTCAGTGGCGGTGGGGAAGATGACGGTGACGGTATCCTGGATGCGTTCCGAGGCGGGGTGCTGGATAAAGTCAAAGAATATGCCCAGCAGGCGGGCGAAAGTCTGGTGTCCTCTTTTCGTAATCCAGGTGAAGCTATCCGTCAGCTTGGTACGAAAATCAGAGGGCTGGCAAGCGCTGCGTTAGCACCGCTAGTTACTTCTGTAAGGGGGGCGGGAGGCGTTATCCGGTGGTTGGTCATGTCACCATTTGCACTTTTGCGCACAGCTCTGATGGGAGTGGGTAGTGTGCTTGGGGCGTTGCTTAGCCCTATAGGGCTGGTCGTGGCGGCTCTGGCTGGTGTGGCGCTGGTCGTCTGGAAATACTGGCAGCCGATAAGCGCATTTTTAGGCGGAGTGGTTGAAGGATTCAAAGCTGCAGCTGCACCTATCAGTGCGGCGTTTGAGCCACTGCAGCCTGTTTTCCAGTGGATAGGTGACAAGGTCCAGGCGTTGTGGGGCTGGTTTACTGATCTGCTGACGCCGGTTAAATCCACCTCTGCAGAACTGCAAAGCGCGGCTTCGATGGGGCGGCAGTTTGGCGAAGCGCTGGCGGAAGGGCTGAGCATGGTCATGCACCCGTTGGATTCGCTTAAATCGGGCGTGTCCTGGCTGCTTGAAAAACTCGGCATTGTCAGTAAGGAGGCGGCCAAAGCGAAGCTTCCTGAACAGGTCACGCGGCAGCAGCCAGCTACGGTCAACAGAGACGGTAAAGTGGTGCTGCCGCCTGGCGGATTCCCGACGATGGGTTTTGCTGGCATGTACGACAGCGGCGGTACCATTCCGCGCGGCCAGTTCGGCATCGTGGGCGAGAATGGCCCTGAGATTGTTAACGGACCCGCCAATGTCACCGGCAGGAAACGGACTGCTGATCTGGCAAGGGTGGCGGCAACGCTCAATCCTTCCCGGACGGAGCCGGCCAGACCGGAGCAACGGCCTGAAAGCAGATTAATACTGCCACATGAGATTGTTAACGCCCCGGTAAATCGTCCTGGTCGGGATCGTGCTGCGGAGCTGGCTGATATCGCTGCGGCTGTCATGCCAGCACCGGCCCTTACGGAAATCACGGATAACAGGGCTGACCCGATGGCTATGCGCCAGAAGGTGTTCGCTTCCGTGGTCGCTGGCGTAATGGGCCTGGCGGCTGCCTCGGCAGAAGCCGCGCCAATTCATCCGTACAGTGTACCTGTCAGGACGCAACCGGCGCCGTCGGCGAAGGCAGAAAGACAGCCGCAGGTCATTAAGTACGAGATAAGCGCGCCAATTCATATTGTCGC
Organism: Pseudescherichia sp.; assembly: GCF_032052675.1. Lineage (NCBI taxonomy): Bacteria > Pseudomonadati > Pseudomonadota > Gammaproteobacteria > Enterobacterales > Enterobacteriaceae > Pseudescherichia > Pseudescherichia sp. The sequence continues at coordinate 107,163 of NZ_DAMBWA010000014.1, read as the reverse complement.
CCAGCCAGGGCAAAGCGCGCAGGATATCGCCCGAGAGGTGGCCCGGCAGCTTGATGAGCGAGAGCGCAGGGCTAGGGCAAAAACACGCAGTAATTTCAGTGATCGAGGGGGTTACGAATAATGATGATGGTGCTGGGGTTATACGTATTCATGCTGCGCACCGTACCCTATCAGGAGCTGCAGTATCAGCGCAGCTGGCGGCACGCTGCTAACAGCCGGGTAAACCGGCGCCCGTCAACGCAGTTTCTTGGGCCGGATAACGATTCGCTTACTCTATCCGGTGTCCTGCTGCCGGAGATAACCGGCGGCAGGCTGTCTTTGCTGGCGCTGGAGCAGATGGCGGAACTGGGAAAAGCCTGGCCTCTGATTGAGGGGAGCGGGACGATTTACGGCATGTTTGTGATCGAGAGTCTGAGCCAGACAAAAACAGAATTTTTTGAGAGCGGTATGCCCCGGCGCATCGAATTTTCGCTGAGCCTGAAACGGGTGGATGAGTCGCTGTCTGATATGTTCGGCAGCCTCAGCGACCAGCTCAGTAATTTGCAGGAATCTGCCACCTCTGCGATAGGCAATATGAAAAATACGGTTGGAGGGTTACTGCAGTGAATTTCACCTCTGATCTCCTGAACCTGAACAGCAAAACTCCCGGTTTCAGTATCATCATTGAAGGTAAAGATGTGACTACCGTGCTGGATGCGCGCCTGATGAGTCTGACGCTGACGGATAACCGGGGCTTTGAAGCGGACCAGCTTGATCTGGAACTGGATGACTCGGACGGGCTAATCGTTCTGCCGCGTCGGGGGGCCATTATTCAGTTTGCGCTGGGGTGGAAAGGTCAGCCGCTTTTTCCGAAAGGGGCGTTTACTGTCGATGAGATTGAGCACAGCGGCGCGCCTGACCGTCTCACAATCCGCGCGCGTAGTGCAGATTTCCGTGAAACCCTGAATACGCGTCGTGAGAAGTCCTGGCACCAGACAACGGTGGGCGAAATCGTGAAGGAAATCGCCGCCAGGCATAAATTAAAGATGGCGCTGGGAAAGGACCTGATGGACAGGCCTGTGGATCATCTTGACCAGACCAACGAGAGCGATGCGAGTTTCCTGATGAAGCTGGCGCGGCAGTATGGGGCGATAGCCTCAGTTAAGGACGGAAATCTGTTGTTTATCCGCCAGGGGCAGGGCAGAACGGCAAGCGGTAAGCCGCTGCCGGTTATCACCATCACCCGCCAGGCTGGTGACGGTCATCGTTTTACCCTGGCTGATCGCGATGCCTATACGGGGGTAATTGCCAGCTGGCTCCATACCCGTGAGCCAAAGAAAAAAGAGACAGCAAAGGTTAAGCGCCGTCGAAAGAAAACCACCGCGGCAAAGGAGCCGGAAGCAAAACAGGGAGATTACCTGGTTGGGACGGATGAAAACGTGCTGGTACTCAACAGAACTTATGCAAACCGCAGCAATGCAGAGCGAGCGGCAAAGATGCAGTGGGAGCGCCTGCAGCGCGGGGTTGCAACATTCTCCCTGCAGCTCGCAGAGGGAAGGGCTGATCTGTATACCGAAATGCCGGTGAAGGTGAGCGGCTTTAAACAGCCCATTGATGATGCCGAATGGACCATTACCACGCTGACGCATAGTGTCAGTGCAGATAATGGTTTTACTACGACTCTGGAGCTTGAAGTTAAGATCGATGATCTCGAAATGGAGTAATGGGTTCTCAAAATTGAATAATGATGTATCATTATTGTGATTTTGGCAAAAGTGGTGGGATAACCGGAATGATGAATTGTCCAGAGTGCGGCCAGGCAGCGCATACAAGAAGCAGTTTTCAGGTATCAGCAACAACCAAAGAACGTTACAACCAGTGCCAAAATATCAACTGCGGTTGTACTTTTGTCACGCATGAAACATTTGTTAGGCATATCATTAAGCCTAATGTGATTTCTTCTGCACCCCCACATCCGGGAAAAGATGGGCAAGGGCACATGAATTTTTAAAAAGAACCCGCTTTCAAAGCGGGTTTTTTTTTGTCGCCAGTCCAAAAGCCTATCGCCATTTTGCCGCCATTGGAATAGAAAAAGGGGCTACGTTTTCACGTAACCCCTTGTTTTATTTGGTGGAGCTGGCGGGAGTTGAACCCGCGTCCGAAATTTCTACATCCTCGGCACTACATGCTTAGTCAGTCTTTACATTCGCTTGCCAGCTGCGGACAGACACGCCACTAACAAACTAGCCTGATTAGTTTTAACGCTTCAACCCCAGGCAGGGCATCCGCGCGATCTCTTTTGGGTTTGACCTCTCTTGATCCCCGTCCTAAGAGCGGAGGCTAGGGAGAGAGGGCTCGAAGCAGGTTATTAAGCTGCTAAAGCGTAGTTTTCGTCGTTTGCGACTATTTTTTTGAGGCTTTTAACGAGGCAAACCTCCCCTCGGCATGCACCTTGGGTTTCGCAAATCCCGTCGAATCCAGAATCAGCCCCAATGTGTTAACTACAGTATAACAGGTTTTGCCACCAACGCACCAGTCCATATCGCTACAACCTCTGTATGGCCTTCAGCTGGTTAAAGTATGAACAGGGCCGGTTCATCAGCTCTGGGACAGGTTGTTCTCGCCTTTAAGCCCGTTTTATTCAAAATATAAATACTGAAAGAATATATTAAATATTTACCATATAGGATATATCGAACTATTATTTTTAGCTCTTTGTTAATTATTAAAAATACATCTATTCACCACCTGTACTGTTTTAGTGATGATTAAATATCAATGAATTTGTAAACAATATATTCTGTATTTAAGAAAATGTGAAAATTTGTGACTTGAGAGTTTGCCTAATTTCAGACTATTGATTATATATTTTAATGAGATCAATTCTGCGTTGAAGTTATGCAAGAGGTATTAATTCATTGAAAAACAATAACTTGTAGATCCACTACCCGGTTATTACAAAGATGATTAATTTCTGCCACTTTATTTTGGTAGCGGCCCCCCTCTGTCAAAAATAAGCCTGGCACATGCACAAAATAGCGATCTAAATAGCGAGAGGACATTATATGGCTCCCCAAATTAGCCCTGCTGGGTCAGTGGATATTATAAATCAAAGAACTGGTGATGTCGTTAGCCAATATGCCCAAAGTACCGACCGCGTTGTTAATCTGACGCAAACCAGCATCGTTCGTATTAATGCTTCCCCACAGTCTGTTAATTACTATCAGCGTGAAGGAAATGACCTGATCGTCCATATGAACGACGGTACTACGGTACGCTACCAGCGCTTTTTTGTGCTTGATGAGAATGGCTTACACAGCGAACTGATTTTTGAAGATGATCTGGGCACGCACCACGCCGTTTTCCCCTTTGCCGATGCCGCCGCGCCTGCTACGGCAGAGGCAATCGTGCCAGCGTTCTCTGAAGCATCTGTAGATTCTCTTGTTGGCGCAGGTGGGATCTCTGCGTTGGCCGTATTGGGTGGGGTAGCGGCGATCGGGGGGATTGTCGGTATTGCAGCCGCAGCAGGCGGCGGCGGTAGCGGCAGCAGCCGTCAGGAAGCTGAGGATAATGGCGTTCTTCCCCCTATCGATGGAACCCCGCCGGACGATGGCAGTACCACGCCGCCGGACGATGGCAGTACCACGCCGCCGGACGA
>NZ_DAMBWA010000014.1:0-103426 GCF_032052675.1 Pseudescherichia sp. | reverse complement strand
CGGACGATGGCAGTACCACGCCGCCGGACGATGGCAGTACCACGCCGCCGGACGACGGCGGAACTACGCCGCCGGACGATGGCGGCACCACGCCGCCGGACGATGGCGGCACCACGCCGCCGGACGATGGCGGAACCACGCCGCCGGACGATGGCGGAACCACGCCGCCGGACGATGGCGGAACTACGCCGCCGGACGATGGCGGCACCACGCCGCCGGATGATGGAGAGGAGCCTACTCCCCCTGTATCAACTCTGCTGATCGACCCATTGACAGGCGACAACATAGTAAACCAGCAAGAGGTTGGCACGGCTCAGGTTCTGGTGGGAAGAACCGATGCGGTTAACGCAGGGAGCCAGATTACTGTGACCCTGGGCAGTAACACATGGCAAACCATCGTTAATAACGATGGCAGCTGGAGCCTTGAAATACCGGCTGATGTTTTACAGTCTCTGGCACAGGGAGCGAACTCGCTCTCGGTCCTGCTGGTTGATAATGCCGGCCGTACCGTTACCTCCTCACTGGATTTCACGGTTGATACCGTTCCGCCCGCGCTCCAGCTGACCCCCTTCGTACCAAACGACATTCTTGATGCCTCCCAGCTCAGCGCTGACAAGATCGTACGTGGTTTTTCCGCCAGCGAAGATCAGGGTAGCGTGGTGACGGTGACGCTCAACGGTAAGAGCTATACCACCGCAGTGGATAACCTTGGCCGCTGGCAGTTGAGTATTCCTCAGACCGATATCCAGCAGCTGCAGGATGGTCAACCCTATACCGTGGAGTATCAGATCGTCGATCTGGCGGGCAACGTGACAACCGGCCAGGCGGACTTCAGCACTAACTTCACCAGTCCACAGGTGATTGTCGATCCGGTCACGGGGGATAACGTCCTCAATACCGCCGAGCTGCAGCTGAACCAGACGCTCTCCGGCCAAACCGTGAATATCCCGGCGGGGCAGGTGGTGACGATTACGCTGGGGACGAAAACCTACTATGCACAGGTGATGGGTGACGGCAGCTGGAAAACCACCCTGCCAGCGGGCGATCTCGCTTCGCTGGCACAGGGCGATAATCCGCTCACCGTCTCGGTAAATGATGCCAACGGCACGCCGGTGGAGCGCACCGAAACCATTAACGTCGATGGCTCTCAGACCGGCATCGCCATCGCGATCCTCTCAACCGATGACTACCTCAACGCCAGCGAGGCGCTAAGTCCGCTGGAGGTGCGTGGCGTAACCACGGTGACCGGGCCGGACGTCGGTATCGTGGTGCGCTTTAACGGCAAAGAGTATGCCGTCACCGCCATTGATGCTGCAGGTAACTGGAGCGTACAGATCCCTTCTGCCGATCTGCTGCTCCTGCCTGACGGTGCGAACACCGTTGAAGCGATAGTTACCCAAGGGCCTCAGTCAGCAGGCGACACCCACACGCTGAACGTGCAGATCCACTATCTGCCGATCCCCACAATCGATGCACCGTTTGGTGACGGCTACCTTAACAGCGTGGAAAAGGGGCTGGATCAGGTGCTGAGTGGTAACACCGGCGTTTCCGGTAGTGGTCAGAGCGTGAGCGTGCAGTTGGCGGGCAAAACCTACCAGGCGCTGGTGGATGGCGACGGCAACTGGCGTGCGGTCGTTCCCGCCAGCGATATGCAGACGATCCCAGACGGGCTGCTGACCATCAACGTCAATGTCATTGATGCCGCAGGCAACAGTGCGCCGCTGACCAGCACCGCACAGGTTGATACCACTCTGCCAGCGCTTAGCCTGCTGCCGCTGACGGCGGACGGCAAACTCAACGGCCAGGAGCTAGGGCAGGATCAGGTTCTGAGCGGCATCAGCTCGGTTGCCGAACGCGGTCAGCCGGTGACGGTCGTTCTGAACGGCAAAACCTACACCACTACGGTGGGAACGGATGGCAACTGGCAGCTGCCGCTTCCAGCAGCTGACCTTTTGCAGCTGAGTCAGGGCAGCTATCCGCTGACGGTAACGCTAACCGATACGGCCGGTAACACGCAGACCGTAACGCAGAATATCGATGTGAAAACCGCTCTACCTGCTCTTAACGTCCAGGCGCTGACCGACGGTAACGATCTGGATGCGGCAGAGCTCAGGGTCGACCAGATCCTCCAGGGAACGGTAACCAATGCCGAGCCGGGTAGCGTAATTACCGTTACTCTCGGTTCGGGCAGCTATCAGGGCAGTGTGGATGCGGGCGGCAGCTGGCGCGTCACTCTCCCTGCCGTGGAGCTGCAAAAGCTCTCTGACGGCACCAACACCCTGAACGTTAGCGTGACCGACGGTTACGGCCAGACGACCTCGGTTGATCACACCTTTACCGTGGATACCACCGTTGATGCGGTGGCGATCAGCATTATCTCCAGCGATGACTACCTGAATTTTGATGAGGCGAACAGCGATCTGGTGATCAACGGCAACAGCGCCGGGCTGCCGGTCGGTACCGTCGTAACCGTAACGCTGAACGGACAAAGCTATATTGGCGAGATTGCAGCAAACGGTGCATGGCAGGTAACGGTAGGCTCAGCCGATCTGCTGGCGCTGAACGATGGCTCTGCCGTAGTGACCGCCACCGCAACCGGCCCTAACGGCGTTGTTATCGACAGCCATACCTTTACGGTGATTATTAACGATCTGCCCCAGGCCGTGGTCAATACGCCGTTTGGTGATGGCGTTGTGAACCTGATCGAATCCGAGCGGGATCAGTTTGTGACCGGCAATACCGGTGTTACCGGCCCAGGGCAGACGGTTGTTGCCACCCTCAACGGGCAGCAGTACACCGGTACCGTTGCTGCCGACGGTAGCTGGTCGGTTGTGCTGCCAGCCGGGGCGATGACAACCCTGCCGGACGGCGCGGGATCGTTCGACGTGACCGTCACCGATGCTGCAGGCAACGACGCGTCCCAGACTATCCCGTTTAGCGTGGATAAGGTGCCGCCGGAGGTGACCGTCCAGCCGATCAACGGTACGGATACGCTCAACGCCGCGGAGGTGCAGAGCAACCAGGCTATCAATGTTATCTCGCCGGATGCCGCCCAGGTTATCGTGAACGTCAACGGTACAGGCTACACGGCGCTGCCGGGCGCCACGCCGGGTAGCTGGGTGGTGACGCTACCTGCCGGTGCGCTGGCTGCCCTGCCTGACGGACAGGTCGCCTATACCGTGACCGTGACCGATGCGGCAGGCAACGCAACGACCCTTACCCGGGGCGTTAACCTGGATGCCACAGCGCCGAACGTGGTGGTCGATCCGGTTACCCGCGACAACGTGCTTGACCCTGCCGAACTGGCAAACGGCTTTACCCTGACCGGGCGCACCGTCCCTGCCGATCCAGGCGCAACGGTGGCCCTTACCGTTAACGGCCAGCCCCTCAGCGCGGTGGTTAACGCCGACGGCAGTTGGGCAGTGCCGGTGTCGGCTACGGCTCTCAGCGGCCTCGGCGACGGCCCGCAGCAGCTTACGGTGACGGTCACGGACAGCGCGGGCAACGCCTCGGCGCCGCTGAACGTTGATTTCACCGTTGACTCCACCGCCAGCGCGCTGCTGATTAATCCGGTAGAGGGGGATAACGCCATCAGCCTGGCGGATATCAGCGATGGGATCACCGTTAGCGGATCGTCGGTCCGCATACCGGAAGGCACCCCGGTTACCGTCACCCTCAACGGGCAGCAGTATCAGGGGGTGGTTAACGCAGGCGGCTTCTGGACCGTGACCGTACCGAATAGCGCTGCCGCGCTGATCGGCGACGGTACGGCAACCGTGACTGTCTCCTCGGTCGATGTTAACGGCGTACCGCTTACCAGCGAGCAGCAGTTCTTGATCATCACCCAGCAGCTGCCGCTGGCGACCATTAACACGCCATTTGGCGACGGGACCATCAATGCCCTGGAAGCGGCGGCAGGCGGAGCGCTGACCGGCACCACCGGCAGCCGGGGCGCAGGCCAGAGCGTCACCGTTCAAGTGGATAACGGTGCGCCGATAAGCGGCACGGTGGATGCCAACGGCAACTGGACGCTGCCGCTGACGCCAGCGCAAATCAGTGTGCTGGCCCAGGGGTCCCATACGGTAACGGTGACCGTTGCCGATGCGGCGGGCAACCAGAATACGCAGATCGCACCGCTGAATGTCGATACCGTGCCGCCGCTGCTGACTATCAATAGCGTGACGGCAGATAACACCGTTAACAGCAGCGAAGCCAGCGGGGCGGTTGTCATTAGTGGTACCGGCGGGCCATACGATGCCCAGAACGTGCAGGCGGTGATCGTGCTGGTGAACGGCCAGAACTACGATGCGATCCTGCAGCCGGACGGGACCTGGAGCATTACGCTGCCAGCCGGCGCGCTGGCTAACGTTGCTGACGGTCCAGTCGCTATCTCAGCGCGGATCACCGATCCAGCAGGGAACTCTACTACTATCCCAGGCAGTTTCACCCTTGATGCTTCGCCGCTGAATGCTCCGCTGATTGCGGTGAACACCGTGTCGGCCGACAACTTTATTAATGCGCTGGAGGCGCAGAGCCCGCTGACGGTCAGCGGCACCACCACGCGCGTAGAGGAGGGGCGGACCGTCACGGTGACACTGAGCGGCCAGACCTATACCGCTCAGGTCGCTGCCGACGGCAGCTGGACGCTGGATATTCAGCCTGAGGCGCTGGCGGCAGTGGCTGACGGGGCACAAACCATTAGCGTGCAGGTTACCGATCTCGCCGGCAACGTGGCGACCGGCGCGCAGAACGTTACCTTTGCTGCCACCCCGGCTTCTCAGCCAACCCTGACCGTCAATACCGTGGCGCAGGATGACATCGTCAATATTCAGGAGCAGGGCCGTGACCTGGTGATCAGCGGCTCGTCGACCAATCTGGCGGCGGGTACGGTGGTCAGCGTCACCTTTGCTGGCGCGCCTTACAGCGCGACCATTGGCAGCAACGGCAGCTGGCAGTTTACTGTGCCACAGCCGGTGGTGCAGAACCTGGCTGACGGTATCACCTATACCGTTACCGCCACGGCAGTAGATGCTGCTCAAAATAACGCGCAGGCTACGCATACCGTTGGCGTCGACCTGACGCCGCCGCTGCTCACCGTACAGACGGCAGGCACCTTCCTGGAAGATAACCGGGTCAATATCGCTGAGTCGCTGCTGGATCAAACCATCACTGGAACCGGTACGCCGGGCCTGACGGTGCTGCTGCCTATCAACGGCAAAACCATTGCGGCCGTCATTGGCGAGAACGGTAGCTGGAGCATGACTATTCCGGCGGCAGATCTGCAGTTGCTGCCGCAGGGTACCTCGCAGCTAAACTTCAGCGTCACCGATCCGCAGGGCAACAGCCAGCCGGTAGCGGTGCCGATTAACGTTAACACCCAGAATGCGCCGTCTATTACGCTCAATGCGGCCTTTGGCGATAATATCGTCAGCGCGCAGGAGCTGGCAGCGGGGACTACGCTGACCGGGACGGTTAACGGTGTGCCAACCGGTACACAGGTTACGGTAACTATTGGTACGCAAAACTTCTTTGGCACCGTTACCGGCACCACCTGGGCCGTAACCGTAGCAGGTGGTGAACTGACCGGTAACGGCATCTTACCTGTGACGGTAACCGCGCTTGATACCTTTGGTAATCCGGCGACGGCCAGCGCTAGCCTCGACGTCGTGCGTTTTGGACCCGTGGCGGAGCTGCCTCCGGCGCTGTTTGGTGATGGCTACCTCAACCAGGCGGAGGCCAATACCGGGGCGCAAATTACCGGCTCTACCGGTCAGGCTGGGCCAAACCAGCAGGTGAGGATCGTCATTGATGGCCAGGAGTATAACGGTACGGTAGACGTCAACGGCAACTGGACGGTGCCGCTAACACCGCAGCAGCTTAACGCCTTTACCGACGCCACCCACACTATGACGGTAACCGTTACCGATCGCGCGGGTAACGTCTCTACCTCGCCGGAGCAGACGTTTATCGTCCGTACCGATGCGCTGACGCCGCCGACGCTGGCTACCGCCTTCACGGATGGCTTCCTGAGCGCCGCCGAAACGCTGGCTGACTCCGCACTTACCGGGTCAACGGGCGTGCCGGCAGGCCAGGTGGGCAGCGTACTGGTCAGTATCAACAATGGTCCAGCCATCGCCGCGACGGTAGAGGGCGCAACCTGGACGCTACCGCTGACCGCCGCACAGCTGCAGGCGCTGCCGGATGGCGTGCTGAGCGTGAACATTACCGTCACCGATGTTGCCGGTAATCAGATCACCGGTCAGGGCAGCTTTGAGGCGATTGTCGATGCGCTGCCGCAGGCGCAGTTTGTCACGCCGTTTGGCGATGGCACCCTGAACTATGTTGAGTCGCAGAGCGATCAGGTGCTGCGCGGCAATACCGGAGTGACCGGGCCGGGGCAGACCGTCAGCGTTACCTTGAGCACCGGTCAGATCTATACCGGGCCGGTGCAGGAGAACGGCGACTGGGCGATTACGCTGCCTGCTACCGATCTGCGAACGTTGGCTAACAACACCACGCCGACCTTTGAGGTGACCGTCCGCGATCGGGCTGGCAATACCGATACCGATCCGGGCAGCTTCCAGGTACGTACCGCGCTGCCTGCGCCGGTCGCTAACGATCTGTTTGGCGATAATATTCTCAATATCAACGAAGCGGCTGGCGCGGCGCAGATCACCGGCTCTACCCAGGTGCTCGGACCTAACCAGTATGTGACTATCCGCGTTGACGTGAACGGCACGCCGTATACGGCTAACGTGCTGGAGGATGGCACATGGACCATTAACCTGCCGGCAGGCTCGCTGCAGTCGCTGACCCAGGGGCCGCACCAGCTGGTGATCTATGCCGAGGATCAGTACGGCAACAGCGCTACCGTTCCGGTACCGTACCAGGTGGCGCTGACCCCGCCAAACGTGACCATCACTACGCCGCTGTTTGGCGATAACGTGGTCAGCGTGGAGGAGGCGAGCGGCACCAATACCATCGCCGGTAGCTTTACCACGACTTACCCGGTGGGAAGCCGCGTTGACGTGACGGTGGGCGGCAAGCTCTTTACTAACGTGCCGGTAAACGGTACTACCTGGTCTCTGACGCTGACCGACGCCGACTGGGCGGGCGTGGCGCGAGGGGATCAGAGCGTGCAGGTCACGGTAACCGACGGCGCGGGCAACGCCAACAGCACCAGCGCCCCGGTCACTATCCTGATCGATGTGCCGACGCTGCAGGTTACAACGCCGTTTGCGGGCGATAACGTCCTGACCTACGACGAGAGTCAGACGGTGCAGACCATCGCCGGGACCTCAACTAACCTGGAAGCCGGGCAGCCGTTGCTGGTCACCTTCCCTGACGGACGCACCTTCAATACCACTATTCAAGCGGACGGCAGCTGGACGCTGCAGCTGACGCCTGCGGATATGGCAGGGCTAACGGCGGGCACCATCACCGTTCAGGCCACGGATCGCGCGGGCAACCTGGTGTCGATCGACGGCGGCACGCTGGCGGTCGATCTGACCCCGCCGCCAGCCTTCCTGACTCTGGACGTGATCGCAGGCGATAACGTTGTTAATGCCAGCGAACTTACGGGCGATACTCTGCCGATCGCTGGTCGGGCCGTTAACGTGACCGGGCCGATTAATGTATTCCTCGACGGCAACGTTATTGGCAATACGACTATTGGACCTGACGGTAGCTGGACCTTTAACGTACCGCGTGAGCTGCTGGGTGAAGGGCCGCATACGCTGGGCGTGGCCAGCCTTAACGCACCTGAGTTTACCTCGGGGCAGGCGTTTGTCGTCGATACCGCTGTGCCGACCATCACGCTGAACAGCTTTGCCGGTGACAACGTTGTCAATATTGATGAGAAAGGGGTGAGCCAGACCATCAGCGGGACCGCCAGCGAGCCGGGCCGCGATGTTCAGGTGACGCTCAACGGCAAAACCTACTATGCAACGGTTAGTCCTCAGGGTGAGTGGACAGTCACCGTTCCGCAGAGCGACGTTGCAGGGCTTACCGACGGCACCTATCCGCTGACCGCCTCTATTACCGATGCGGCAGGCAACCCGCAAAGCACCACCCAGACGGTGACGGTAGATGCCAGCGCGCCGCTGCTCTACGTCGATGCGCTGGGCGTGCCGGCGGTGCTCAACACCGTCAGTGCAGCGTCGGGTCTGCTGCTGCAGGGGACCGGCGATCCGGGCAACGAGGTGACCATTCAGCTTGGGCCGATCAGCTGGACCGGGCAGGTCGATGAGCAGGGCAACTGGCGCTATGACTTCCCGAATATCGATCTGACGACCCTGACCGATGGCGCGCAGGTGATCAGCATCTCTTCGCGGGATAGCGCAGGTAACGTCTCCACCAACAACGTCGCGCTGAACGTGGCGCTCAACCCAACCCTGGGCCTGCTCTTTGATTCGCTCTTCTTTGGCGATGGCATCCTGAACGTGGCCGAGTCGCTGGTTACCCAGACCCTGACGGGCCAGGTCAGCGGCGACTATCGCGGGGCGAAGGTCAACCTGACGCTGGTGGGCACGGACGTCACCATCAACGATCTGCTGGTCGGGCCGGACGGCAGCTTCTCCGTCAACCTGCCGCCAAGCCTGTGGCAGGGGCTACTCACTGACACCGTGGCGCTGCAGTTTGACGTCATCGACGCCAACGGTAACACCCGTCAGGAGATTGTTGATGTGGGCCTGGCGCTGACCGACCTGCCGGTAGTGGGCGAGATCCTGATGACGGCGGATAACGTGCTTAACAGCGTGGAGAGCGGCGTTGCCCAGACCCTGAGCGGGACGCTCGACAATGCGGCGAACGTCACGGGAATGGTGGTCAACTTTGGTGGTCAGGCGATTAATGCGGTGGTGGATACCGTCACCGGCGCCTGGTCTGCGGTACTGCCAGATACGTTGCTTAATACCCTGCCGGACGGCCAGGCGAACGTTGGCCTGGCCATTACCGACGCCTTTGGCAACGTCATTAACACCAGCGCCAGCTTTAACGTCGCACGTGCGCTGCCGACCATTGGGCTTGATCCGCTGTTTAGCGACGGCGTGCTGAGCATTCCTGAGCTGCTGGGTTCCGCCCTGAGCGGCACCTCAACCCGCCTGGCTGGACAGCAGCTGACTATCCAGATCGGTGACGCAGAGGCCTTTACCACCAACGTCGACGGTAGCGGCCGCTGGGCCGTGAACCTGCCGGCGGCGGTACAGGCTCTGCTGCAGGGCATCGGCACGGGGGAGGTGCCGGTCACCGTCAGCGCCTTCGACCAGTACGGCAACCCGGCGAGCCAGACGGCTAGCATTCGGGTGGATCTGGTGGCGCCGGTGCTCAATAGCCTGGCGGTATTTACCGATAACGTGCTTAACGTGGCCGACTCGCTGCTGAACCAGACCATCAGCGGCGTGGTGGGTAACGCCCCGGTAGGCTCCCGCGTCGAAGTGCAGGTGGCAGGTAAAACCTTCCTCGGCGCGGTCGATGCGGGCGGTTTGTTCTCAATCAATCTGGCGCCATCCGATCTGACCGGCCTGCTGGACGGTGCCTTCCAGCCGCAGGTAACGATCGTCACCCCGGACGGCAACAGCGCGCAGATCGCCGCCCCGGTCGAAGTACGGGTAGGTCTGGCTAACCTGCCGACGGTGGTGATCAACTCCCTGTTCGGCAACGACGGCTACATTAACCTTGCCGACCTGGGGGTAGCACAGACCATCAGCGGTACGGCAGCAGGTCTTGCTTCGGGTCTCGTCACCGTCAACGTGGCGGGTCAGCCCTTCACGGGCAACGTAGTTGATGGCGTCTGGTCGGTAACGGTGCCCGCGGGTGCATTAGCCGGTAGCGTGGTCAACGGCGCGCTGAGCGTAACCGCCAGCGTAGTGGATACCGTCGGTAACATCGTGACCGGCAACCAGGTGGTCAATGCCATCGTACAGAACCTGCCGACGCTGGGTCTCAACCCGCTGTTTGGCAACGGCACGCTGGACCTGGGCGATCTGCTCTCTACGCCGCTGCTGTCGGGAACCAGTACTAACCTGGCCGTCGGGACCGTCGTTGACGTTAACATCGGCCCGCTAAGCCTGACCACTACCGTTGGCGCGAACGGAACCTGGCAGCTGGCGGTTCCGACTGTCTCCTTACAAGGGCTGGCGGACGGCCTGTTGCAGGTTACCGCCACCGCCCGCGATGTGGCGGGCAACGTCGCCAACACCGCGCAGGATCTGACGGTCGCTATCCAGCAGGCACCTTCGCTGCTGATCAATACCCTGTTTGGCGGCAACGGTCTGAACGCGGCAGAGATCCTCAGCGCGCAGGCGATCACCGGGACCAGTACCAACGCCGCCGGCTCGCTGATCAACGTCTCCCTTGGCGGTAAAACCTACCAGTCAACGGTGGCGGCCAACGGCAACTGGTCGGTCTCGGTACCGAAAACCGATCTTGCAGCGCTGCTGGACGGCACCCTGACGGTTAACGCCAGCCTGGTTAACCCGGCAGGAAAAAACGCTACCGCCACCTCGCTGGTGGATGTGATCACCCATAACCTGCCGACCATCTCGCTGACCTCGCTGTTTGGTAACGACGGCTACCTCAACATTAACGAGGCGGCGTCGGGCCAGGTCATCGGCGGCAAAATCGGCGGCGTACCGGCGGGGGCGTCAGTTGTCGTCACCCTGGGTGGAACGCCGATTAATGCGCTCGTTGATGCCGCAGGCAACTGGACGGCTACGGTCAGCAACTCGGTGCTGCAAAACCTCGCTACCGGCGCGCTGAAGGTGGGCGTAGCGGTTACCGACCGGGTAGGTAACACCACGGCGACCGAGGCGGACGTCAACGTTAAGCTGACCCAGCCGACGCTGGCAATTAACCCGGTCACCAACCTGCTGGGCGTAATAGGGGGCGTACTCACTGGCCTGCTCGGTTCAGCGAAATTGACCATCAGCGGCACTTCCAACAACCTGGGACAAGGGGCGCTGGTGCACCTCAACCTGTTGAATCTTGCGCAGGCGACGGCAATAACCGGTGCAGACGGCAGATGGTCAACTACGCTAGATGTAGGGCTTGATTTAGCGAAGATTTTGTCGCTAAGCACCGTCCTCAATCTCTATGCCGCAGATGCAGCAGGGAACGTGGGATATCTGAACGTTGGCCTCAACGGCAGCAACCCCACCACCACACCGCCAGTCGGGACGCAAACTCTCGCGGCAGAAGCCACCAGCTTCTCGCTGCTGACAGCCAGCGCGGTAGAGAGCAGCGATACCACCCAGCAGACCACGGAGGAGAGCAGCACAACGCCTGCCGCCGTGAGTCATGTTGCGGCTACCACGAGTGAAGAGAACACCGCTGACGACAGCGTGCTGAGTGCAACGGCTGACGATGCCTTCACCATTGGCGGCCTGAGCATCACCCTGGCCGACGGGACGCAGCAGAGCGGTGAAAGCGTGCAGGGTAGTGAGGGTAGCGACACCATCCACCTTTCAACGCTGGGCTTTATTGATATCAACGGTGGGGCGGGCACCGATACCCTGGTGCTGGATGGCGTCAATATGATCCTTAACCTTATTGATACCGCGAGCCGTGTCCACAACGTCGAGATCATCGACCTCGGTAAATCGGGTACTAACAGCCTGACGCTCGACCTGAACGAAGCGCTGACGGTGACCGATAAGCCGGAAGACGATCTGGTCATTAAAGGCAGTAACGGCGACCAGGTGAACCTGGTACATGGGGCGAACGACATCTGGGCTATTAGCGGTCAGCGCGAAGTGGACGGGATGCAGTTCGATGTCTATCACAACAGTGCGCAAAACACGACGTTAGGCGATGTGCTGGTCCAGCAAGGGCTGCACGTCAATATGGTATAGCTTTATCCCTGTCATTTATGCCTCAGGGATGAGGCATAAAAGATTATAAAAATATCACCAGGGACAGTCAGGGTGGATAGATGAAAGCAAAGGCATTGTATGTCGTTCTGCTGGCTGCGCTCGGCGCGAGCGTAATGAGTACAGCATACGGAGAAGAGCAGTTTAACTGGCAGGCCGCACCTGGAGAGCAACTTCGGGCGCAACTAACAATCAAAGAAGCTATTTTACGCGCCTTCGCCCGCAACCCTAAAATTGCGCAGGCGGCGGCGCAGATCCACGTAGGAAAAGCGAATCTGGACGAGGCGGAGAGCGCCTGGTTTCCACAGATATCCCTGCAGGGTAACGTTGGGCGTTCGCACCGCAACGACTCGGCAGGCTCCCTCAACAATAACGGCTCCGGCGGCGTCAGCCTGAAGCAGCTGATCTACGACTTTGGCAAAACCGGCGGCAGCATTGATGAGCAGCACAATCTTTCCGATGCCTACCGCTACGATCTCTATAACTCCCTCAATGAGGTCGGCATGGAGACGCTGCAAACCTACCTGCAGGTAAAGCGCTACCAGGCACTGGCCGAGGCGGCGCGCAAAAACATTGTCTCGTTGCAGAGCGTGCAGGAGATGGCAGATCTGCGTGCCGAGGCCGGATTAAGCTCCCAGTCCGATGTGTTGCAGGCCCAGACGCGCATTGCCGGGCTGAACGCCTCTCTCGCCCAGTACGAGGCCCAGACCCGCTCCGCCCAGGCGGCGCTGAGCGTACTTACCGGCGTGATGTCGGATACGCTTCCCGATCTGCCTGAAGATCTGATGAAGCAGAAAATCACCCTTAACTCGCTCCCCTACGAACGCAGCAATGCGGTGCGCAGCGCCCAGGCGAGACAGCTGGCGGCGGACGATCGCATTCGCCAGGCCCAGGCCCAGCACTGGCCGACGGTCTCGGTACAGGCGGGCCGGACGCGCTATCAGAACGATGATGATAGCTACTGGGACGATCAGGTGCAGCTGGTGGTCGATGCGCCTATCTATCAGGGCGGTGCCGTCGGTGCCCGTGTCGATGCAGCCGAGGGGGATCGGGCCAGCGCCCGGGCGCAGGTGGAGGCCAGCAAGCTGGATATGAACCAGCGCGCCGCCACCGCGTGGGCCGATCTTACCGGAGCCCAGCAGCGCCAGCGGGCAGGGGACGCGCAGTACCTGAGCGCCGATCGCGCCCGTGGGGTCTATCGCGATGAGTATCGCCTGAGCAAGCGCAGCCTTAACGATCTGCTCAGCATTGAACAGGATGTGTTCCAGGCCGATACCGCGTCGATTACTGCCCGCTATGACGCCTGGGATGCCGCGGTGCGCTATGCCGCCGCCGCAGATAACCTATTAGATATGTTAGGCATTGAGCGTAGCCGCACCATCGGCGATACCCTGCCATCACTTTAAGCGCTAACGGCCAAGGAGTAGTTATGCAACAGCCGGATACCGAGAGCTGGATCAATGTCATGGTGCGTGCGGCAGGGCGGTTTGGCCTGCCAGCGGATGCGCCTGCCGTACGCCAGCAGATGCGCTGGTTTGAGAATTTGCCGCTTAATGCGCGGCTGGAGAGATTAAGCGGCCTGATGGGATTGCAGGTGCGCGTAGTGGAGCTGGAGAAGATGCGCTGGAACGCGCAAAACCTGCCGGTCATCGTGCAGCTGGAGTCCGGCGAGCTGATGCTGCTGGAGACTATCGACGCCGACGGGCTGGTGGCCTACTGGCTGAGCGAGGGGGGCGATCTGGTGCGCGAGGAGGCGCTGGAGACGCTGCTCACCCGCGTTAAGCCGGAGGTGGTGATGCTCGGCATTGCCGCCCGCGGGCGCGACTCCCGCATCGACGACTTTACCCGTCCCTGGGAGGAGCACTGGTTCTGGCGGCACTTCCGCCACGCCAAGCGCAAGCTCTCGGAGATCGCCCTGGCTTCGGTGCTGGGCAACGTGCTGGCCCTGGCGGGGATCCTCTTCTCGATGCAGGTCTATGATCGGGTTATTCCCGCCCAGTCGATCCCCACCCTGTGGGTGCTGTTTATCGGCGTGCTGTTTGCTGCCCTGCTGGAGTTTATGATCCGCCTGGCGCGCACCCATGTCTCTGACATCATGGGCAAGCATATCGATCTCAACGTCTCGTCGCTCTTTTTTGCCCGGGCGATGGCGATCAAAAACGATTCCCGACCCAAATCCACCGGCTCGTTTATCTCCCAGCTGCGTGAGATCGACCAGGTGCGTGAGCTGCTCACTTCGACCACCGTCGGCGCGGCGATGGATATTCCCTTTGTCCTGCTCTTCCTCGGCATTATGGCGCTGGTGGGCGGTCCGCTGGTGATCATCCCGCTGATCGCCATTCCACTGATTGTGATCCCAGGGATCCTGGTCCAGTGGCCGATGGCGAAGCTGGCGAAAGAGGGGATGCGTGAGAGCGCGATCCGTAACGCGGTGCTGGTGGAGTCCATCGAGGGCGTCGAAGATATCAAGGCCCTGCAGGCCGAGCCGTACTTCCAGCGTCAATGGGAACATACCCACGCCGTGGGGGCTAACATCGGCATGAAGCAGCGCGTCTGGGGAGCACGGCTGAGCGGCTGGGCCTCTACCGTCCAGCAGATCACCTATGCCGGGATGCTGGTCTTCGGCTGCTATCTGGTAATGGAAGGAAACATCACAACCGGTACGCTGGTGGCCTGTAGCCTGCTCTCATCGCGCACTATCGCGCCGCTGATGCAGTTGACGATGGTCTTCTCCCGCTGGCAGCACGCCAAAATGGCGATGAACGGCCTCGACGATCTGCTTAAAAAGCCGCTGGATAAGAGCGCCGATCAGAAAATGGCCCACTGCCCGGTGCTGGCCGGTCACTATCAGGTCCAGAAGGTGCAGTACAGCTACGATCCGGAGAAGGGCGATCAAGCAGCGCAGATCGACGGCCTGGAGATCAAGCCCGGCGAGCGGGTGGCAATCCTCGGCAAGACCGGGGCGGGTAAATCGACCCTGCTGAAGCTGCTGTCAGGGCAGGCGCAGGCCAGCAAGGGGAAGGTGATTATCGACGGCGTCGATATGGCGCATATTGACCCAATGGATGTTCGCCGTCAGGTAGGCTACCTCTCTCAGGATTCGCGCCTCTTTTTCGGCACGCTGCGGCAAAACCTGATGCTGGGCCATCCGCACGCTACCGAGGCGGAGCTGATCCAGGCCCTGCGCATCAGCGGCGCAATCGGCATGGTGCAGCAGGATGCCGCCAGCCTCGACCGGCTGATTAACGAGGGCGGGCGCGGCCTCTCCGGCGGCCAGCGGCAGATGGTGCTGCTCAGCCGCCTGATCGTACGTAACCCGCAAATTGTGTTGCTCGATGAACCCACCGCGTCAATGGATGAGCAGCTCGAGGCGTGGGTGATCCGCCAGCTGCAGCAGTGGCTCACCGGACGCACGCTGGTGCTGGTGACCCATCGCCCGGCGCTGCTGAACCTGGTGGACCGGATTGTGGTGATGGAAAACGGCAAGGTGATTGCCGACGGGCCGCGCGACACGCTGCTTCAGCAGGCGGCGCGTAACAGCAACATGGCATCGGTAGCCTAAGGAGCGAGCAATGAGTCAACTGAGTATGCAGGACGATCTTGCCCGCCAGGGGCGGTTCTACTCGTCGGTGATCTGGCTGACGCTGGCAGGACTGCTGATCTTCGTGGTTTGGGCATGGTGGGCCATTCTGGATGAGGTGACAGTGGGCACCGGCAAGATCACGCCGTCAAGCCATGCCCAGGTTATCGAGAGCCTCGACGGCGGTATCGTTAGCGCGATGCTGGTGCGCGAGGGGGATATTGTCGAGCGCGGGCAGATGCTGGCCCGTCTCGATCCCACCCGCTTTCAATCTAACTACGGCGAATCGGCGGCCCGGGTGCGTGCGCTACGGGCCTCCAGCGAGCGCCTGCGCTCGGAGCTGACCGGCGAGCCGCTGCGCTTTAGCGAGGAGTCAATGCGCGAG
This sequence comes from Pseudescherichia sp., assembly GCF_032052675.1. Lineage (NCBI taxonomy): Bacteria > Pseudomonadati > Pseudomonadota > Gammaproteobacteria > Enterobacterales > Enterobacteriaceae > Pseudescherichia > Pseudescherichia sp. The sequence goes on along the minus strand of NZ_DAMBWA010000014.1, from coordinate 87,594 downwards.
CCGGAGCTGGTGGCGCGGGAGCGGCAGCTGTACGAATCCCGGCGGCGTAACCTGAACGAGACGGTGGCTAACCTGCAGAAAACATATCAACTGGTGATGTCAGAGCTGCGTATGACCCAGCCGCTGGTGGCCAAGGGGGCAGCGAGCGAGGTGGAGGTGATCCGCCTTCAGCGCCAGGCGACCGAGCTTCAGGGTAAGATCGACGAGGCGCGCAACCAGTTTGCGGTGCGCGCCCGCGAGGAGCAGGTGAAAACCAACGCCGATCTCGATGCGCAGATCCAGGCGATGAGCGGTAAGGCGGATCAGGTAGATAGGGCGACGCTCTTCTCCCCGGTGCGCGGCATCGTCAAGGATATTCAGGTCACCACCGTCGGCGGCGTCCTGCAGCCGGGGGGCAAGCTGATGGAGATCGTCCCGCTGGAGGATCAGCTTTTAGTCGAGACGCGCATCAACCCGCGGGATATCGCCTACATCCGTCCTGGCCTGCCGGCAACGGTAAAGGTAACGGCCTACGACTCGTCGATCTACGGGAACCTCACCGGTCAGGTGGAAGTGGTGTCGCCGGATACGCTGCAGGATGAGGTGCGTCGGGATCAGTTCTACTACCGCGTCTATGTGCGGACCAAGAGCGCCGAGCTGCAAAACAAGAGTGGCCAGCGCTTCCCGATCCTGCCGGGGATGGTGGCAAACGTAGAGATTAAAACCGGACAGAAATCGGTGATGGATTACCTGATCAAGCCGCTGAACAAGGTCAACGAGGCGCTGCGCGAGCGCTAGGCAATCGTAAGAGAAGGCAGGCACACCCTCTCCCCTGCGGAGAGGGAGGTGCTATAGACGGCATTGTGAATGTAGCGATTAGCGCCCGGCGTTTTTCATAATACGGGCTTTATCAACCTGCCACTCGCGCTCTTTCACATCGGAGCGTTTGTCATGCTGTTTCTTACCGCGGGCAACGCCAACCTTCACCTTACACCAGGCGTTTTTCCAGTAGAGCGACAGGGCGACAACGGTATAGCCTTCGCGGTTTACGCGGCCATAGAGGGTGTCCAGCTCGCGCTGGTTAAGCAGCAGCTTACGGTTACGGGTAGGGTCGCAGACAACGTGGCTGGAAGCGACGGTCAGCGGCGTAAAGTTGGCGCCGAACAGGTAGGCTTCACCCTCAATCAGGATGACATAGCTATCGCTGATGTTGGCCTTCCCGGCGCGCAGGGACTTCACTTCCCAGCCCTGAAGAGACAGGCCCGCTTCAAACTCTTCTTCAATAAAATATTCGTGACGGGCGCGCTTGTTGAGCGCAATGGTAGCGGAACCCGGTTTATGTGCTTTTTTCTTTGTCATAAGTATCGTAAATCATCGGTAATCAGCTGTTGAAAAATACCCCATCTATCCTGCGAGGTGTAACGCGTTATATTAGCATGAGTTTGCCTTTGCGTTTTCCTTTCCTGGACAGGAAATGTTATTATTTATGAGGTGTAGACCTCAGGATAACGCTATGCCGCAGATAAGCCGAACTGCTTTAGTGCCTTACAGCGCAGAACAGATGTATCAATTAGTGAACGACGTAAAGTCCTACCCGGAATTTTTGCCAGGCTGTACCGGCAGCCGGGTTCTGGAGTCAAGCCCGACGCAGATGACGGCCGCCGTTGATGTCTCGAAGGCGGGCATCAGCAAGACGTTCACCACCCGTAACACCCTTACCAATAACCAAAGCATTCTGATGCAGCTGGTGGACGGTCCCTTTAAGCAGCTGATGGGCGGCTGGCGGTTTACGCCGCTGAGTCCCGATGCCTGCCGTATTGAGTTCAATCTGGACTTTGAATTCACCAACAAGCTGATTGAGCTAGCCTTTGGTCACGTGTTTAAAGAGCTGGCCTCAAACATGGTGCAGGCGTTTACCCATCGCGCCAAAGAGGTATACAGTGCCGGGTGATATTCGCGTCGAAGTGGCCTATGCCCTGCCGGAGAAGCAGTACCTGCAGCGCGTGACGCTGAGCGAAGGGGCAACGGTGGAGGAGGCAATTAACGCCTCTGGCCTGCTGGAGCTACGCTCGGATATCGATCTTGCGAAAAACAAGGTGGGTATCTTCAGTCGTCCGGCGAAGCTTGCCGACGCCGTGCAGGACGGTGACAGGGTGGAGATCTACCGCCCGCTGATCGCCGATCCGAAAGAGCTGCGGCGCAAGCGGGCAGAAAAAGCGGACGACGAATAGCCACAGGCTGAAACAAAAAAAGCGCTCATTGAGCGCTTTTTGTTTTTTACCGGGCGGGACCTACTTGGTCAAGGCCGGTTTGTTATCAATATTGGTCAGCACACCGCTGCTGTTAAAGGTCAGGGTCAGCGTCTGCTGCGTGACATCTTCATGGCCTGGCTGCTGGCGGAACACGTAGAACCAGGTATTGGTACCAAACGGATCGCTCATCATCGGGGTACCCAGCGCATAGGCAACCTGCTGTTGCGTCATGCCGATACGAATTTTAGAGATGTCGTTAGGTGCCAGATAGTTCCCCTGGTTGATATCTGGGCGGTAAACCACTTTCTCCAGAGTGGAACAGCCAGCAGTCATCATCAGAAGAACCGCTGCGGCAGCAGTCAGCGTTTTACAGCGCATAGTGATTTGGTTCCTTTTCGGGCCTGGTAGTACGCGGCTCATTTGTAATATGCCGATAATAATAGACCTTTAGCGAGTTTGAAACCTCTGCTATCGGATCCAGCGGCGATTTTATGTCTCACTATGACCCGGAATTAGCCGAAAAGTTTAGGCTGCGAGTAGTTCTTTCGCATTAGCCAGCGTGTTCCGGGTGACTTCGCTGCCGCCCAGCAGGCGCGCCAGCTCCTGCAGCCGTGCTCTTTTATCCAGCGGCTGCATGTGCGTTTCGGTCATGGCACCATCGGTCTCTTTGCTGACGTAGAAGTGGTGGTGACCACAGCCCGCCACCTGCGGCAGGTGCGTTACGCACATCACCTGGGTGGACTCGCCCAGCTGGCGCAGCAGCTTGCCAACTACGGCTGCGGTCGGACCGCTGATACCCACGTCAACCTCATCGAAAATCAGCGCCGGGGTTTCCATCTTACGGGCGGTAATCACCTGGATTGCCAGAGCAATACGCGACAGTTCACCGCCGGAGGCCACCTTCGAGATCGCCTGCATCGGCTGGCCCGGGTTGGTGGTCACGCGGAACTCGATACGGTCCGCACCTTCCAACGTCAGGTGACGCTCGTCAAAGCTGACATCAATATGGAAGCGACCGTGCGGCATCGACAGAGCGTGCATGCTTTCGGTGATCAGCCCGCCCAGCTCCTGAGCGTATTTCACTCGCTGTTCATGCAGCAGCTGCGCGGTGGCCAGCGCCTGCTGATGGTGCTTCTGCACCGCCAGAGAGAGCGTCTCCTGGGAGTCGGCCTGATCGTCAAGCTGCTGCTGCTCGTCAAGCAGCGCCTGATAGTGCGCCGGCAGCTCTTCCGGGGTAACGTGGTGCTTGCGCGCCAGCGAAATCTGCTTCGCGATGCGCTGCTCCAGCTCATAGAGGCGGTTCGGATCGAGGTCGAGACGATCGCAGTAGTGGCGCAGCTCGTCGCTGGCCTCGCTCAGCTGAATCGCGGCCTCTTCCAGCATATCGAGCACGCTGGAGAGCTTGCTGTCCATGCCCACCAGCTCGGTCACCATCTGACGCGCGGTGTAGAGCTGGCTCTGGAGGTTAGCGTCGTCGCTGTCGGCGAGCAGCGTCAGGGCATGCTGGCTGGTGCTCAGCAGCTGGCCGCTGTTGGCAAGGCGCTTGTACTCTTCGTCGATGCGCTCAAACTCGCCCGGCTGCGGACTGAAGTCGTTCAGCTCTTTCAGCTGGTAGTGCAGCAGCTCGGCGCGCGCGCTGCGCTCCTGGCTCTGCTGCTGATGCTGGGCCAGCTCGCGGCAGCTGTGGTTCCACAGGCGGTAGTGCTCTGCCATCTGCTGGGTGAGGGCATACTCACCGGCATAGCCGTCGAGCAGGGTCTTCTGGTGATCGGATTTAGTCAGCAGCTGGTGCGCGTGCTGGCCGTGGATCTGAATGAGAAGCTGCCCCAGTTCACGAAGCTGGGAGAGCGGCACCGCCGTGCCGTTAATAAAGCCACGGGAGCGGCCATCGCTGCTGATGACGCGACGCAGCAGACACTCACGGCCATCTTCAAGCTGGTTCTCTTCCAGCCAGCGCTGGGCAGCAGGGGTGTCTTTCAGGGAAAAGCGGGCGCAGAGATCGGCGCGTGCGGCGTCGGTGCGAACCATGTCGGCTTCTGCACGCCCGCCGAGGCACAGCCCGAGCGCATCAATGGCAATGGATTTACCCGCGCCGGTTTCGCCAGTAATGGCGGTCATGCCGCTGTGAAAATCAATTTCCAGCTCGCGAACAATTGCAAAATTACTGATGGTCAGTTGTGCCAGCATAGCCGCTTTCCTGTATGAAAAACCATAACTGTGTTTTCGTACAGTATAAACAGGTTTTATATCCAGTAAAGCACCCGCCGTCGATTTCAGAACAATTTTTTTGACCAGCCGAGCTTGGAGCTTAGGGTATTAAAATAGCTGTAATCTTTCGGATGGATCAGGTTGAGATGGTAGTCACAGCGGCGGATTAACACATCCTCGCCCTCCTGGATTGGGAGAGCAATCTGGCTGTCGCAGCTGATCTCCAGATCGCTACGCCGGTGCGAGAAACGCAGGCGGATCGTGCTGCTGCTGTTGATCACCAGCGGGCGAGCCGACAGCGTATGCGGGAACATCGGCACCAGGGTGATGGCGTCCAGCGATGGGGTCAGAATTGGACCGCCCGCCGACAGCGAATAGGCCGTGGAGCCGGTAGGGGTGGAGATAATCAGGCCATCCGAACGCTGGGAGAAGGCAAATACCTCATCGATATAGACCTCAAATTCGATCATATGCGCCACCTTGCCGGGATGGAGAACCACCTCATTGATGGCCGTGCTGATCCGCTTCTGACAGTCGTGCTGGCACACCTGGGCCTCGAGTAAAAAGCGCTTTTCAGTGATGTAGTGCCCTTCAAGTACGTCCGCCAGCTGCTGCTGGGCGTTGTCCGGATCGAGATCGGTAAGAAAGCCGAGGTTGCCACGGTTAATACCGATGACCTTAATATCGTAACGCGCCAGGGTGCGGGCCGCGCCGAGCATATTGCCATCGCCGCCCACCACCACCGCCAGGTCGGCCTGCTGGCCAATCTCCGCCAGCGTGCCGGTACGCACGTTGGTGAGTTTTAGCTCCTGGGCAATCTGCTGCTCAACGATAACGTCGTATCCCCGGCCGGACAGCCAGCGCCAGAGCATCTCATGTGTGGTCAGCGCCGTAGGGTGACGCGGGTGGCCGACAATCCCAATACACGTGAAATGAGTACTCATTATCTGGAGTCCTTTTGCCGAATGAAGGGTGACAATATTAAGGCTTCTCTTGAAACCGGAAAACTGATCCCCATAATAAGCGAAGTTAGCGAGATCAATGCAAAAAAACGCGGAGAAATTCATGAGTAGTAAAGAACAGAAAACGCCTGAGGGGCAAGCCCCGGAAGAAATTATCACGGAGCAGCATGAAGAGGTTGAGGCAGTAGAGTCTGACGCTTCTGTTGAGCAGGTGGATCCGCGCGATGAGAAAATTGCGAACCTCGAGGCGCAGTTAGTCGAGGCGCAGAATCGCGAGCGTGACGGTGTCCTGCGCATTAAAGCCGAGATGGAGAACCTGCGTCGCCGTACCGAGCTGGACATTGAGAAGGCGCACAAGTTTGCGCTGGAGAAGTTTATCAATGAGCTGCTGCCGGTCATCGACAGCCTGGATCGCGCGCTGGAAGTGGCGGATAAAGCTAACCCAGAGCTGGCACCGATGGTGGAAGGTATCGAGCTGACCATGAAGTCGATGCTGGACGTCGTGCGCAAGTTTGGTGTTGACGTGGTTGCCGATACCAACGTGCCGCTGGATCCAAACGTTCACCAGGCCATTGCGATGGTTGAATCTGAAGAGGTTGCAGCAGGCAACGTGCTGGGCGTGATGCAGAAAGGCTATACCCTGAACGGTCGCACCCTGCGCGCCGCGATGGTCACCGTCGCGAAAGCGAAGGGCTAATCAGCACCACAGTAAGCACGCTGTAATTTGTAGGCCCGGTAAGCGAAGCGCCACCGGGCGTTGCTGTGCTGAGGCTGCTATGCCGGGCGGCACTGCGTTTGCCCGGCCTACTACTCTGTCACGCTCTCCCGCAGCGGTTTAACCGGCAGCACCTTCACCTGCTTAATCATGTTGTCCTGCACGTCGAGAATATCGATGTCGTACTGGGCAATGCGCACGCGCGTACCTGCGGCCGGGATCTCCTCTAACGCCTCCAGCAGCATGCCGTTGATGGTGCGCGCCTCCTCTTCCGGCAGCTGCCAGTTAAAGGCTTTATTCAGCTCGCGCACGTTGGCAGTGCCGTCGATGATCACCGACCCGTCGTTCTGCGGGGTGACCTCTTCTGCGAGGGTAGGGGACATCGAGGTGGTAAAGTCGCCGACGATCTCTTCGAGAATATCCTCCACCGTCAGCAGACCCTGCACGTCGCCGTACTCGTCCACCACCAGCCCCACCTTTTTCTTGTTACGCTGGAATTTCACCAGCTGCACGTTGAGCGGCGTACCTTCGGGGATGTAGTAGATCTCATCCGCCGCCCGCAGCAGCATCTCTTTGGTAAACTCCTGCTTCTCGGTCATCAGGCGGTAGGCTTCGCGCACCCGCAGCATGCTGATGGTATCGTCCAGCGATTCGCGGTAGAGCACGATGCGCCCGTGCGGGGAGTGGGTAAGCTGGCGAACAATCGATTTCCAGTCGTCATTAATATCGATGCCGACAATCTCATTGCGCGGCACCATGATGTCGTTAACGCTGACCTTCTCCAGATCCAGCACCGACAGCAGCATGTCTTGATTACGACGCGACATCTGCGAACGGGATTCATGCACGATGGTGCGCAGCTCCTCTTTGCTCAGGGCGCTGCTTACTACGACGTCGGCCTTGATGCCGACCATACGCATCAGCAGGCGGGTCACAGTATTAAGCAGCCACACCAGCGGCATCATGACGATCTGCAGCGGCCCGAGCAGAACGCTGCTCGGAAAGGCAACCTTTTCCGGGTAGAGCGCAGCGATGGTCTTCGGCAGTACCTCGGCAAAGACCAGCACCACAAAGGTCAGCACCCCGGTGGCAATCGCCACCCCGGCGTTGCCGTAGAGGCGCATCCCAACGATGGTACCGATAGCGGAGGCGAGAATGTTAACCAGGTTGTTGCCGATCAGCACCAGGCTGATGAGACGGTCGGGTTTGCGCAGCAATTTTTCTACGCGCTTTGCTGCGCGGTTGCCCTGCTTCGCCATGTGACGCAGCCGGTAGCGGTTCAGCGTCATCATGCCGGTTTCGGAGCCGGAGAAGTAGGCGGAGATCACCACCATGACGATCAGCGTGATAATCAGCGTGGTGGTGGAGATGTGTTCCAAGAGAGTTCCTTACGTGCTTAACGTTTATGCTTAGCCAGCAAACTGCTGAACAACGCGGCTACCAAAGTAGGCCAGCGTGAGAAGGGCTGCGCCCGCCACGTTAAACCAGACCACCGGGCGGCCGCGCCATCCTTTATGATAGTGCCCCCACAGCAGAACGATATAGACAAACCAGGCAATGATTGAGAGCACCGCCTTGTCGATGTTCTCCATGCTGAACAGATTACGCATATAGAACAGGCCGGTGCAGAGCGTCAGGGTGAGCAGCACCACGCCGATCTGAGTGATGTGGAACATCTTGCGCTCGATGCTCATTAGCGGTGGCATCTCGCTGCTAAAGGCCAGCCGCTTGTTCTTCAGCTGGTAGTCGATCCACGCCAGCTGCAGGGCATACATGGCGGCGATAATCAGCGTTGCATAGGCAAACAGCGACAGGCCTATGTGCACCATCATGCCCGGCGTCGCCTCAAGATGAGTGACGAATTCGTTAGGCACAAAGGTGGCGAAAGCCAGGTTGATCAGCGCGAAGGCATAGACGATAGGCAGCAGCAGCCAGCCGCGATTCTTCGAGGCCACGATAGTCATTACCGTACAGATCATCAGGCTGACCAGCGAGCCGACATTAAGCAGGCTCAGGTTTTGTCCCGTATCGCCGTCGGGAAAGATGCGCGCCTCCAGCGCCAGCGCATGGCTTACCAGGGCGATGACCGCAGAGATGATAGCCATCCGCCGCCAGCCGCTGTTTTTTTGCAGCAGGCCGGGAATAATCAGCGCCAGACTGACGGAGTAAGCAATAAGCGCAAGCAGGGCAAAAACGGGCATAGTGATGTCGATAGTTGCAGTAGATGAAAGAGAAGCAGTATAGCGTTACGTGACCTTGCCTCCAACCCTTGCCTCATAACCCTTACATCACAACCCTGACATCACAAGAACAGCGGCTTCATGTTATACTGCCGCAAAATCGTATTTATGGGTCGCTCAGGCGGCCAACCGTTTCCACCCCAGGTGAAAGACAATGTTTGATAATTTAACCGATCGTTTGTCGCGCACGTTGCGCAATATCAGTGGCCGTGGACGCCTCACCGAAGAGAACATCAAAGAGACGCTGCGTGAAGTGCGAATGGCACTGCTGGAAGCGGACGTCGCCCTGCCGGTTGTACGCGAGTTCATTAACCGCGTAAAAGAAAAATCGGTTGGCCATGAAGTGAATAAGAGCCTGACTCCGGGTCAGGAGTTCGTCAAAATCGTACGCGGCGAGCTGGTTGCGGCGATGGGCGAAGAGAACCAGGTGCTTAACCTGGCCGCGCAGCCGCCTGCGGTGGTGCTGATGGCGGGCCTGCAGGGTGCGGGTAAAACCACCAGCGTCGGGAAGCTGGGTAAGTTCCTGCGCGAGAAGCACAAGAAGAAGGTGCTGGTGGTCTCCGCCGACGTCTATCGCCCGGCGGCGATCAAGCAGCTTGAGACTCTGGCCCAGCAGGTTGGCGTCGACTTCTTCCCCTCTGACGTCGCCCAGAAGCCGGTTGATATCGTTAACGCGGCGCTGAGAGAGGCGAAGCTGAAGTTCTACGACGTGCTGCTGGTGGATACCGCCGGTCGTCTGCACGTTGACGAAGCGATGATGGACGAGATCAAACACGTCCACGCCGCCATTAATCCGGTAGAGACGCTGTTTGTGGTCGATGCCATGACCGGCCAGGACGCCGCCAATACGGCGAAGGCGTTCAACGAAGCGCTGCCGCTGACCGGCGTGGTGCTGACCAAGGTCGACGGCGACGCCCGCGGCGGTGCGGCCCTCTCTATTCGTCATATCACCGGCAAGCCGATCAAGTTCCTCGGCGTGGGTGAGAAAACCGAGGCCCTGGAGCCGTTCCACCCGGACCGTATCGCCTCGCGTATCCTCGGCATGGGTGACGTGCTGTCGCTGATCGAAGATATCGAGAGTAAGGTAGACCGCGCTCAGGCAGAGAAGCTGGCGAACAAGCTGAAGAAGGGCGATGGCTTTGACCTCACCGACTTCCTTGAGCAGCTGAAGCAGATGAAGAACATGGGCGGCATGGCCAGCCTGATGGGCAAGCTGCCGGGCATGGGCCAGCTGCCGGACAACGTCAAATCCCAGATGGATGACAAGATTCTGGTGCGTATGGAGGCGATCATCAACTCAATGACGCTGAAAGAGCGCGCCAACCCGGACATCATCAAAGGCTCGCGCAAGCGCCGTATCGCGGCGGGCTGCGGCATGCAGGTGCAGGACGTGAACCGTCTGCTGAAGCAGTTCGATGACATGCAGCGCATGATGAAAAAGATGAAGAAGGGCGGGATGGCAAAAATGATGCGTAGCATGAAGGGGATGATGCCGCCCGCCGGTTTCCCGAAGCGCTGATACGGCCTTAGGCTACCTACCTGCGATTTCGATGTATTGATTGCTTTTTGCCGGGAAACGAGTAAAATTTTCGGGCTTTTAATATGACACCGGGCTCCGTTCCTCGACGGGGCCTGGTGTTTTATTCACACAAGAGGATGTTATGGTAACTATTCGTTTAGCTCGTCACGGCGCTAAAAAGCGTCCGTTCTACCAGGTTGTTGTTACTGACAGCCGTAATGCACGCAACGGTCGCTTCATTGAGCGCGTTGGTTTCTTCAACCCGATCGCTAGCGAAAAAGAAGAAGGCACCCGCCTGGATCTGGATCGCATCGCTCACTGGGTTGGCCAGGGCGCTACCGTTTCCGATCGCGTTGCTACGCTGATCAAAGAAGCAAACAAAGCAGCTTAATCTGTCACGGTGGTCATGATGAGCAAGCAACACGCCGCACAAGTTCCTGTTGAACCGGTCGTTCTGGGGAAAATGGGTTCTTCCTACGGGATCCGTGGTTGGCTCAGAGTGTTCTCCTCCACCGAAGACGCCGAAAGCATTTTCGATTACCAGCCCTGGTTTATCCAACGGGCCGGTAAGTGGGAGCAGGTACAGCTGGAAGGCTGGAAGCACCACAATCAGGATCTGATCATCAAGCTGAAAGGCGTTGACGATCGCGATGCTGCCAATCTACTCACTAATTGCGAAATTATGGTAGATACCACGCAGCTGCCGGCCCTCACCGAGGGTGACTACTACTGGAAAGACCTTATTGGCTGCCAGGTAGTGACCACCGAAGGGTATGGCCTGGGTAAAGTCATCGACATGATGGAAACCGGGTCAAATGACGTTCTCGTCATCAAGGCGAACCTGAAAGATGCGTTCGGTATCAAGGAGCGGCTGGTTCCGTTCCTCGATGGGCAGGTTATCAAGAATGTCGATCTCACTACTCGTACAATCGAAGTAGATTGGGATCCTGGTTTTTAAACCTCCGGATAAACGGTAGGCACGGCACGATGGGGATTGGCTTGTGTTCATTGGTATAGTTAGCCTGTTTCCTGACATGTTTCGCGCCATTACCGATTACGGGGTAACTGGCCGGGCCGTTAAAAATGGCCTGCTGAGCATCCAGAGCTGGAGTCCGCGTGACTTCGCTCATGACCGGCACCGTACCGTGGACGATCGTCCTTACGGCGGCGGACCGGGGATGCTCATGATGGTTCAGCCCTTGCGGGATGCCATCCACGCAGCGAAAGCCGCGGCGGGTGAAGGCGCAAAGGTGATCTATCTGTCACCTCAGGGACGCAAGCTTGATCAAGCGGGCGTCAGCGAACTGGCAGCGAATCAGAAAATGATTCTGGTGTGCGGGCGCTACGAAGGGGTTGATGAGCGTGTGATCCAAACCGAAGTCGACGAAGAGTGGTCTATCGGCGATTACGTGCTCAGCGGTGGTGAGTTACCGGCAATGACGCTGATTGACTCGGTTGCCCGGTTTATTCCAGGCGTACTGGGCCATGAAGCCTCGGCAACGGAAGATTCCTTTGCCGATGGGTTGCTGGACTGTCCACACTATACCCGTCCTGAGGTGTTAGAAGGCATGGAGGTGCCGGCGGTTCTGCTGTCGGGTAACCATGCCGAGATACGTCGCTGGCGTTTGAAACAGTCGCTGGGCCGCACCTGGCTTAGAAGACCTGAACTTCTGGAAAACCTGGCTCTGACTGAAGAGCAAGCAAAGCTGCTGGCGGAGTTCCGAAAAGAGCACGCACAACAGCAGCAAATACATGATGGGATGGCGTAAGCCTCCAAATATCAGTTTACCCAGGATAAGAGATTAAATTATGAGCAACATCATTAAGCAAATTGAACAAGAGCAGATGAAGCAGGACGTACCTTCCTTCCGTCCGGGTGATACCGTGGAAGTGAAAGTATGGGTTGTTGAAGGTTCCAAAAAACGTCTGCAGGCATTCGAGGGCGTGGTTATCGCTATTCGTAACCGCGGTCTGCACTCTGCATTCACTGTTCGCAAAATTTCCAACGGCGAAGGCGTTGAGCGTGTCTTCCAGACTCACTCTCCGGTAGTTGACAGCATTGCTGTTAAACGTCGTGGTGCTGTACGTAAAGCTAAACTGTACTACCTGCGTGAGCGTACCGGTAAGTCTGCTCGTATCAAAGAGCGTCTTAACTAAGGTTCGCTGTCGCGACATCCGAATTAGTCTTGTAGAAACAAGGGGTTGGAATTTTCCAGCCCCTTTTTTTTGGCCTTGTGTCCACCAAATGCCCACCAAATAATGGACAGTGCCCATATTTGCCCACAAAAAAGCCCACCATAAGGTGGGCTGATTCAAAAATTCATGTGGCTTTGTCCGCCTTTCGCAGGATGGGGCGGGGCGGCGATAACCTTACCGGGACACGTTATCGATCTGACAAAAGTTTCATGCGTCACGAACGTATGACTGCACTCAATATTCTGGCACTGGTTGTAACGCTCCTTCGTTGTTTTTGAGACCTGGAACGAGCTTCGTGTATGGGCAGCATTACCGCATAGCGGACAATTCATCATTTTCTTTAGGCCTCATCTTAAATTTGCAAGATATGTTAACCTTTTTTGTTTCATTTTTAAACTGCCGCCTCGCTATTCCATATCCAGATCTGCGATTTTTACTTCCAGCTCCAGCGATGTTGTGAAGCCGCTCTCCCCGATAGTGTTGGTAACGGTTGTGATCGTCCATTCTGCCTCGTCTATCGGCCTCTTAAATCCGCTGACCCTTACCGGCAGTTCCGGGAACAGATCGCCGCGCCCCTTAGCCAGGTTGATAGAAAACGTTGCCGCCCCGCGCTGTATTCGCTCCCATGTCATTTTGGTGGCCCGTTCGGCATTGGCTTTGTTGGCATAGGTACGGCTCAGAACCTTTACGTTCTCATCGGTCCCGATCAGATATTCACCCTGTTTAGGCTCCGGGGCCTTAGTAGGCCTGGCGGCAGCTTTACGACGGCGGCGGCGTTTGACTTTTACCTCCTGCTTTTTCTTTGGTTCTTTGGTATGCAGCCAGCTGGCAACCACGCCCGTATAGGCTCCGCGATCGGCCATGCTGAACCGGTGGCCGTCACCGCTTGAACGGGTGATAGTCATAACAGGCAGCGGCTTACCGCTGGCCGTCACGCCCTGCCCCTGGCGAATAAACATGAGGTTGCCGTTTTTTACTGACGCAATAGCGCCATACTGGCGGGCCAGCCTCATCAGAAACGACCCGTCTGACTCATTGGTCTGATCGATATGGTCCACCGGCTGCTTTGCCATATCGTCGCCAATTGCCTGCTGCAGCTTGTGCCTGGCGGCCATCTCGCTGACGACCACCCCCACAGTGGTGTTATGCCATGACTTTTCCCGCTTGATGTTCAGCGTGTTGCGAAAGTCAGCCGAACGTGCGCGGATAGTTAACCTGTCCGGCGCACCTGAGTGCTCGATTTCGTCTACCGTAAATTGCCCCTTTACATAGAGCGGTTCGCCCTGCCAGCCGATTGCCAGTGACAGCACCGCACCACGGCGTGGCATCATTAACTTTCCGTCAGCATCATCCAGTTCCAGATCCAACTGGTCAGCCTCAAACCCCCGATTGTCCGTGTGCGTCAGTGATATCAGCCGCGATTCAATCGTGGTTGTTATGTCCTCACTTTCGAGCGTGACGCGGAAAGCCGGTATCAGTCCGGCCCCTTCCATCCAGGAATAACCCGTCATGACAATAACCCCCCGGCCATCGAAATTGCAGAATCCTTAAGCTGGGTTAGCTGACCCGAAAGATCGCCCAGCATTTCATTCAGCGACTCATCCACCCTTTTCAGGGTGATCGTGAATTCAATCTGTCGCGCTGCGCCATCACTGAAAAATTCGCGTTTAGTCTGGCTGATACTTTCTATAACAAACATGCCGTAAATCGTGCCGCTGCCCTCAATCAGAGGCCAGGCTTTGCCCGTCTCCGCCATCTGGTCCAGCGTCAGCATCGAGAGATTGCCGCCAGTGATGGCGGGCATTAGTGTGCCGTTCAGCGTGATAGTGTCCGTATCGGGCCCAACAAACTGCAGCACTGGCCGGGCTTTCACCCGGCTATTACTGGCATGCCGCCACTGGCGCTGCAGCTGCAGTTCCTGATACGGGATTGTTTTCAGTGTGAAAACGAATAACCCCAGCACCATCATCATTCGAAGTCTCCCCTGTCTGAAAAATTACTCCGCGTGCGCGCACCGGCCCGGCGTTCCCGCTCATCAAGTTGCCGCGCCACCTCGCGGGCTATGTCGGTTGCGCTTTGCCCTGGCTGGGCGTAAATGCTGATGGGCGCGTGAATACTGACGGGCTGAGTGACCACAGGCGCAGACACACGGCGCGGTATTTCCTCCCGGTATTCCACTGCTGGCAGGCTTAACGGGTGCAGCGGCTTCGGCTCCTGCACACGGGAAAGATTACCGAATGCCAGTGACGCCGCATTAGTCAGTGATTCAGCCCGCCGGGGCGCTGCATCCTGCTCCGGTAGTTCAGGCGCGTAACGTGTTAATAGCTCTGCTGGCTGCGGCAATGCTCTCCGTGTAGAGGCCGTTACGCCTGCCAGCTCAACGGCACGCGGAGGGGGCTGAACGCGATATTCACTGACAGGTGTTTCAATAAATGGCGTCATGGCCGCCGCAGCGGGTTGTGCTGCGCCGCTAAATGCAAAGGCAGCTGCAGCAGCAAGTGCAGCAGTACGGCGGCGGCTGGTTATTCTGGCGGGACCGTTTACGATCTCCGGGCCATTCTCACCCACCACGCCCCACTGACCGCGAGGGATCATGCCACCATTATCATGGAAGCCTGCAAACCCAGGCATTCCGTAACCGGCATACGGTGAACCTCCGGCGGGAAGATTAACCCGGCCATCACTGCTTACCGTGGCTGGCTGCTGCCGGGTAATCTGCTCAGGCAACTTCGCTTTTGCCGCCTCTTTGCTGACGATCCCCAGCTTTTCCAGTAACCATGAAACGCCGGATTTCAGCGTTTCCAGTGGGTGCATAACCATATTCAGACCGCCAGCCAACGCCTCACCAAACTGCCGCCCCATACCCGCCGCGCTTTGCAGCTCCTGTGATGTTGATTTAACCGGCGTCAGAAGGTCAGTGAACCATCCCCACAGCGCCTGCACCTTATCGCCTATCCACTGGAACATTGGCCGCAGCGGCTCAAAGGCTTCACTAATCGGTGCGGCTGCAGCCTTAAAGCCTTCAACCACGCCACCCAGAAACGCCTTTATCGGCTCCCAGTATTTCCAGACAACCAGCGCCACCCCGGCCAGCGCCGCAACAACCAGACCGATCGGACTTAACAGCACGGTCAGCGCACCGGAAATAAACATTAATCCGGTACGAAGCAGCGCCAGCGGAGACGTGACCAGCCATAGCAGAGAGCGGCCCAGCCCGGTTAACGCAGCCCGACCGGCGGCCAGCGGATTGAGCATGGCCCACACCCCAGCACGCAGCAGCGCCAGCGGGCCGGAAACTACGCGGGATGCAGCGCCCCCCAAGATGGACAGAGACGATCCCAGCGATGAGAGCGGACCTGACAGCGCACGTGATGCGCTGGCGTTACGCGCAAATCCGCCTGATAGCAGCGTGAGAGGGGATTTAGCCAGCCAAAGCAGACCGTTCCCCAGCCCCTGCGCAGAGCTGAGCACACCCGGCAGAATACGAATTCCCAGCATGCTCATGCTGAGACGGACCACGGCAAGCGGCCCAATAATTGCCGCCACGGCGACCATCAGCGTACCCATTACCACCGTCACCGCAGCTACTGCGGCGGCTACCTTTATCAGTGCTCCAGCCAGCTCCGGGTTTTGTTCCACCCAGCGGCGCACTACGCCAGTTACCTGGCGCACAGAGGCCATGATTTCAAGCAAAGGCGTGCGCAGGGTTTCCCCAAGCCCGCTCATCACGTTCTGCATCCCCGCCTTAGTCAGCATCCATTGCGCTGAAAGCGAGTCTTTATTGATATCGGATTCTTTCTGCATGGATCCGGCTGATGCAGCTCCCTTAACCAGACCTAACTGGCGATACAGCTCCCCCATATTGTTAGCCAGCTTTCCTGCTGCGCCCCCGTACTCCTTGCCAAATAGCTGGGTCAGGACGTTCATTTGCTTATATTTTGGCAGACGGTTTACCATTTCCAGCACCCTGAGAATGGTTCCCATAGAGTCTTTTGCCATGTCCTTTTCAAGCTGCGCAGGCTTTAATTTCAGCGCATCCATGCCATCCATAAAGCGATCGCTCTGCATGCTGGCAATCGCCAGCTCACGCACCATCGCATTTGATGCGGTCGCGGCCACCTCCGGCGCTGCGCCCAGGGTCAGGAACGTTGAACCCAGCGCTGCCGCTTTGCGGAAGTCGAGCTTATCGGCAACGCCACCCATACGCTGCATCACGTTGATAATGTCCGCGCCTTTCGATTTCGCGTTATCGTCGAGGTAGTTGATCACATCGCCCAGGCGCTCTATCTCGCTGGTCGGGACCTTATACAGCCCGGCAATTTTCCCTAAATCCTCAGCCAGCTGATCGGCGGGCAGCTCAAAAGCGGTTGCCGCTTTTGCAGACACAGATGCAAAATCAAGCAGCTCCTTTTTCAGCTCCGCCCACGTTTTGGCGTTTTCTCCCACCCCCATACGTGCGCCGCCTTCAACCAGGGCGGCATAATCGACGGCACCGTTCTGCAGCGGTAGCTGTTCACTGGCCGTTTTAATGGCTGCCTGCAGTTCGTAAAATTGTGCGGTGCGGTTTCCGTTATCGTCCCGCAGTCCGTTCACCTGTTTTGCCACGCCTTTCATGGCGTCTTCCAGGCTGGCATAGCTCTTAACCGCCGCCACAACCGGCGCACCCATGCCAACCCCGGCAGCAGTCATTGCAGCACCTGCACCTGCCACCCTGTCGCGCACTTCCAGCGTTTTGCCGTACTGCTCGCGGACAGCGTTCATTTTCCGCTGCTGCTCACCAACGCGCCGCAGCCGGGCTTCCTGATCAGCCAGCTGGCGGTTATATTTTTCGGTTTCGCGGGTAATGCGTGCCGTGGCGCTGGCCCCGTCGTTAGCAGATATCCCGACCCGGTACAGTTCTGCGCGAACCTGCCCGGCTTTTTGCTGCAGCCTGCCGTGGCGCTCTTCAAGCCGCTGTACTGCCAGCCGCTGGCGTTCAAGCGCCACAATCTGCCGCTGTGACGGCGGCCCCATCTGGCCCAGCTCATTGCTCAGCATGCTGGCGCGCTGACGGGCATAGCTCAGCCGATCGCCCAGCTTCTGGCTCTCTGCCTGCAGCTTGCGGTATCCGTCCAGCTGCGAGCTGGTCTGGTTAATTTGTTTGAGGGCGTCGCGGGATTTTTTGACGGCGGCGGCCAGCTCCTGAGTGCTGGCGCGCGCCTGTTTGAAAGGACGGGTGAGCTTGTCCACCGCGTTTAAAACAACCTGCAGGCGCAGGTTACGATCACTCATCTGATGCCCCGCTTCTCAAAATGGCTTTGTGCCGCCACTCCAGAAGTTCCGTCAGCGTCATATCAGCCGTGGCGGAGGGCGGCCAGTGAAACACGGTGGCGATATCCGCCACCAGGTCCTCTATGGTCAGCTCTGCGGGAAAGCTGACATCGCCGACTTCGGCAACAAAAAACTGACCAGCTCCAGCGACAGCTGCAGCAGATCGCCCGGCTCCAGCATCATTACCTCTGCACGGGTCAGCGCCGGGGTGGTGACGCGGGGGAGTACCAGCATCATCGAATCCACATCCATATCCATCAGCGCCTGCAGACGTGCGCCACGCAGCGCCCCGGAATTAGGTTTACGCACAACGATTTCTGTAATTTCCGACTTGCCGCGCACAACCGGCGCATCCAGCGTTACGGTGGCTTCGTTTTTAATTTCAGGCTGTGCGTTTTCTGGCAGTTCGTTTTTTTCGTTTTTCATGATGAGTCCGCGTTAAAAAAGAGTTAAGAGAAGGCGCGGCTACCCGCGCCATACATTACAGGCCGATGGCGGCGCGGTGCGCTTCCATCAGATCCACGCCGTCCACGATGTGCACCATGTTCACCAGGTCCACTTCATAGATGACCTCGCCATTGATACTCAGCTTTGCGTAACTGTTGGTGCTGCTGACTTTTGTGGTGCTGCTGTCGCCCTGCTTATGCGTGCCGGAATCCAGCTCCTTGTGGCGGCCACGTACAACCAGCTCCACCGCCTGCACTTCACCGGTATCATCGCGCTGGATGGACTCTGCGAAGCGCAGCTGCACGCCGTCGACAGTGGTTGCTTTCAGCTGTTTAAAGAGCAGGGCCTCAGTGCCCCCGATCTCAAACTCAGTATCAAGCGCGCCATCGTCCAGGCCCATGTTGACATCCACCGCGCCCGGCATACCGCCGCCACGGTATTTTTCAAACTTCTGCGTGAATTTCGGCAGGGTCAGGGACTCCACAAGACCCATGTAGTTTTCCCCGTCGTTAAACAGGTTCAGGTATTTAAGTTTGCGTGGCAGTGCCATTTTTTCCCCTTAGCCTTTTACCTGGCTTGAAAAGTCCATCAGATAACGATCGGTGATGCGCTGGCGCAGCATCAGGTTTTCCAGCGGCGGGACTGGCGTGTAGTCATAGTCCAGCATCAGCTGACCGGCCTTGAGGGTGTCTTTATCGTTCACCGAATCATCCAGCCAGCAATCGCCGCCGAGCAGATAACCCTGATTCACCAGGTTGCGAATTTTGGCGCGGATACCTTCGATAATGTCGCGGGCCAGTGAAGGGGTCAGCGGCTTATCTACCGCCCACATCTGGCCTTCTGCCATTGTGTCCATCAGCACCTGGGCGGTGCGGGTGTAGTTCTCAAACGCGAAAAGCGGATCGTCGCTCAGACAGCGGGAACCCCAGAAGCGGAAACCATCACGGCGGATCAGCGTGGTGATATCGTTCTGGTTCAGCAGGCCCGCATCGGTTGCCGGGTCCTGCAGATCCCAGAACACGTCCGCAGAAATACCCGTCACGCCATTTACGCCAACGTTAGACAGGGATTTGTGCCAGCCCGTATCGTTGTCGATTTTGGCGCGCAGGCCGAGGGCGCGGGCGGTGGCGTATGCCGTCGCCTCTGCGTTCGTGGTGGTGTCCCAGCTGACAAAATCAGGCCAGATCAGCATTCCCTCGCGCTGGCTGAAATTGGCGCGATAGGCAATCGCCTCTTCGATGGTTTTGCAGCCGTATGCAGTGAGGTAGGCAAAGCCGCGCAGGGACTGCGCCACGCTCAGCAGCTCCGTGGCGACCGCTTTAGTGTCATGGCCCGGCACGCCGAGAATGCGGGGCTTAACGCCAAGCTGGCTTTGTGCAGCCAACAGGGCTTTCATGCCAGTACGGCGGCCCTCTGCGGTCACGCCGCCGATAATGTTAGAGGTGGTTTCCGCTTCTGTTTCGCCCTGGGGGACGCGGACAACGACCGTTACCGGCTTTGACTGATCGCCGATAGCGTCCAGCGCGCGGGCCAGCGTGCCGCTTTCGCCTGCCTTGCCGCTGGCCGTCAGTACGTCAGTTAACAGAACGGGCTTATTCAGCGGAAACGCGGCGGGGTCAGCGTCGTCTGCTGTACAGACCATCCCGACAATAGCCGTGCTGACAGTGCTGATCGTGCGCGTGCCTTCGTTAATCTCCTGCACGCGGACGCCGTGATGATATGAATCCTGAGCCATAAAGTTTCTCCAGAGAATGGGTCAGGACCATGTTGCAGGCATCGCGCCGTCAGGTCAGTCGGGGGGGGTTGTATGGTGTTTCGCACAACAGCAGGAGGAAAAACGCGTAAAGATTGTATCGGGTATTGTCACTTCTGACCGTGCTACGGTTGATGGCCGGCACGGTCAGAATTAACCGTGCGTGCCGTTACCAGAAGACAGAAAAAAGCCCCGCATTGCGGGGCGATCATCATGATTCTGGTTGCGCAGGCCAGCCACTATCCAATGCCCTGGAGGCTGTAAGTACTTCCAGAGCGCCAGATATCGACAGGCCTATTTCTCCCTTACAGTAACATCAATCAAAACAGGCTCGCCTTTCTCATTGGCGGCGAGCATTTTTCCTGCAGGTATTTCAGTTGTTTTGAAAAACCAGTTATCATCCGGCAGTTCAGTTGCATCAGTGATGTCATGAAAGCCTGGAATAACTTCGGTCAACGTTATCGGATTAAACAGGCGCATAATAAACTCTCCAGGAGAAACCTGAATTTGATGGACTACCCGTTGCGGACATAGTGCAACGGGCTTTGAAGCCAGCTTTTGTTGTTAATGGATCAATGACCATAGATGTATGAGCAAGATTGACCGTAGCACCAGGATCCCCAGAAAGGCGCTCAGCGATGCTGATATAACGCGTCAAATCAGGTAACTCTATGGGGTAATTAACTGTGGCTAAGCCATTATCTATGGCTACACCAGATCCCATCATCTCAATGGCACCATCAGACCATATCACCCATACACCGTTTGCGTTCCTGCCTCGACTCGTTACAAATTTAGCTCCTCCTAAACCAAGGTATTCGAGAACGTCAGCAATGCCGCCCTTGCCGATGATATCCCTGCCTGTCTGGGTTAAATCGGTCTGGGCTACAGTGTCCACACCAGTAAAATACGGAAGCTTATTAGCGCCCGTTAGCAAGCCAGCCAGCGCGGTCAGTGTTGCGTCTGCTGCCTGTTTACCAGCCAGCGCATTCAGTACGGTGGTAGAGAAATTTGGATCGTTACCCAGGGCCGCCGCCAGCTCGCTGAGGGTATCCAGTGCCGCCGGAGATGATGCGACCAGTGCAGCAATAGCTGATTTTACAAACGCCGTGGTAGCAATCTGGGTATTATTGGCAGTTTGCACAGCTGTCGGTGCTGTTGGCGTTCCGGTCAGGCCAGGACTTGCCAGAGGGGCCTTAAGCGCCAGCGCATTGTTTAACGCCGTTACCAGCGCCTGCACAAAGGCCGTATTAGCAATCTGGGTTGAGTTATTTCCTGCCGCTGCAGTTGGCGCTTTCGGCGTGCCGGTCAGCGTAGGGCTTTCTTTTGGCGCATACTGAGTGTGAGGGTCCACTGCAGCAAGGTGTTTTGCCATCAGGTCATCTACATACACCTTTAGCTCCAGCACCTTGTCATCCACATATTTGCGGGTTGCCAGCACTACTGCCGGATCAATTTTCAGGGTGACGTTTTCAGTGCTACTTGTGATAAGCACCATGCGCACCGTCTGTGTGCGGCCGCTTCCCTCAGCCAGCTGCGGCTTGTAACTCTCCGGGCAGTTACCGAGGGCAATCAGCGCACCGGTGTCATCGAAAAGCCCAACCTCTCGAATCCACCACCCGCCCTCCGTTTCGGGGATCACCTGCTCAGCAATAATCTGACTGCTGTTCTGCGGGTCGATATACAACATGTTGAGGTCAGCGCGGCGTTTTTCATTAACCAGGACCGTTTGTTTTGCGTCCGGGGTCGGCAGCACGCCGCCGCCATCTCCCACCGCCATCTTAGTAATTTTCAGCGGGACACCGAGCGCGGCGGCGCTTGCCAGTTTCGCCGCGCCGATCTCCGTCAGCAGGGTATAAAATTTTGCGCTCATGAATTCACTCTCACAGTATCAATAACATGGACCGCACCGCCCTCATAGGCGGTACCGCCGGAAATAATGGTTTCGTTGATGTACGGATAAACCGTGATTTCTTCGCCCGTATAGGTGGCAGCGCCCACCCAAAGATCACCGCTGGTCTGAAGGTTTATGGACATCCCCACCAGATGACGACTGCACGGTTTGGCATCACTAATCAGCCGCTCCAGCTCCAGATAGGTTTCTTCCGTTATGCCCTGGTCCTGCACGCCAATATCCAGCCGGAACGTGCCCGGCGCCTCTCCGGTTTTCCACCATTCGATAACACGGATCAGGAAACCGAACGGTTGCACAGCCCGGCGCACAGCGCTGATAGTTCCTTTATGCTGATGAATAAAAAATGCATCCCGGACTACCTGCCTTTTCACGTCCTCCACCCAGCTTTCGTCCCAGCGGTCAACAGAGAACGCCCAGGCCAGATAAGGCAGAAACTTTACCGGGCACGTGGCAGGGTTCCACAGGTCACGCAGCGGCACATTCAGCCCGGTGATATCACTGCACGCGGCGGCAAGGCGGCGCTCCAGCGCGGACGACCCCGGCGGTAACAGGCTATTCATCCGTACCACCTTTCAGCACAGACCAGCTTTCGCACCATGCGGCCTGCGTTTTATCCAGCACCACATCCTGCGCCGGGCTTGCCAGCTCCACGCGCTGTACACCCTCGACGTGCAGGGCAGCAAAGATAGCGCTGCGCCGGATATCACGGCCCAGCCGTGTCTGGCTGGCGATATACTTTTCAAGCCGCGCGCGCGCGGCCGCAAGAATTGGCTCCGCTTCTGGTCCGGGATAGAAATACAGCGTGGCGTTAATCTCATAGGGCACGATCGCCGCACTCTGCACCGTCACGCGGTCCGCCACGGGTCGAATACTTTCATCGTTCAGCGCCGCATCCACGACGGCCAGCAGATCGGCAGGTGCAGCGCCGTTCCCGTCGCGGCTCAGCACAGTGATAACCACCGTTGCAGGGGTGGGGCTGGTTGCCGACACATCAGCAACTCGCCCGTCTGCGCTGCGCGCATGAAACTCATAAGCCGCTGTAGGTCCGGCCACGGACAGGCCCTCAAATGCCTGCGGTACACGCAGCCGTAACTCGTCGTCGGTTTCCATCGCCGCCGCAACCGGCGGCACGGCGTTATCATCTGCAGGCGTGACGACCATACGCCCGACGCCATAGTTAGCTGCCAGCTGATCCAGATCGCTGCCAAGCGCATAGGCCACCATGACAGCCTGGGCGGCCTCGTTGATGCGCTGGCGTAAGAGAATTTCCCGGTAGGTATTTTCCTGCAGCAGCTTCACCACCGGATCGGACTCCAGCGCCAGCGTGCGCCGCACGGCGTCCTGTTCGTCAGCCGGATAAAGGGCGATAAACGCCGCCTTACGCACGGCCAGCAGGGTTTCAAAATCCGGCACATCAACAATTTCCGGGGCGGGAAGCTGGGAGAGATCGACGGAACTCATACGACAGCCCCCACGTCTACCGAGAGGCTGAGAGGGGCGTTATCTGCACGGTAGCCCGTCAGGTTAACAACCATTTTGCCGTCCATGCTCGTTTCCGTAGTCACGCCCGTCAGCCTGATACGCGGTTCCCAGCGGCACAGGGCGCTGTATGTTGCCGCCATAACCTGCAGCCGGGTAACGGCGTTCTGCGGCTGGTCTATCAGTTCAGCCATCAGCGAGCCATATTCCCGGCGCGCCAGACGCGAACCAACCGGCGTCACCAGAATATCGCGCACAGACTGACGGATGTGCTCAACGTCCGTCAGCGCGCCGCCTGTCTGCGCGTTCATACCCAGATACATCATCAAGCTGGCCCTCCCGTTAAACTGCCGCCACTCTGAACGCCGTTGTGTTTGTGGCTGTGCACTACAACGCCGTTTGAACTCATCGCCCCGCCGGACTGCGTAACCTCACCGTTGATCACGACCTCGCTGTTGATACTCGTCCGGGCGGCTTCAACGACAAACTCACCCGTTTTTACCTGGATGCTTTCCGGTGCTTCTAAAACAATCTTTGCCCCGGCTTTTAGCAGGTAGCGCCCGGTTTCCGGCTCGTACTCAATCCAGCCGCCGTCCGGGAACGTCGTTACCTGTGCATCCTCTGATACAGAGGGCGGCGGGTTGTCGTTTGAGTAAATCGCCGGTAACACAAACGCCGTGGTGAGATCGCCGCCGATGGACAGCAAAACAACCTGCTCACCCACGGACGGCCGCCACCATGTTCTGGACCGGCCAGCGCGCATCGTCAGCCAGTTAAGCCACGTCGTCTGCAGTTCGCCGGTCTGCACGCGGCACTGCCAGTTTTCAGCGTCCACCTCGATCACCACCCCGGTTCTGACCAGGTTCAGCAGCAGGCGGTACAGCTCAGCAAGGTTAAATTCGGGATTTTTCATGGGGTCAGTTTTCCATTTTTGCCGCCGGGTGATGAGTCGCGGGCGTTGTGCGATGCGCCAGACAATGTGCCGTCAGCGGGACAGGTGTTCCATGATGAGATCGCGCACCATCTCTTCAGATGCGTCGGTTATGCCGAGCAGTTCACGGCGGGCATAGGTAACTTCGGGCCCGTACTTCCTGACACGATCGCGCAGGCCATAGTGATGGACGCGGGCTATACGCTGCACCCTGCCTTCAAAGGCCACCTCTGCAGCGTCGTTTGTGGTCCGGGTTTTGAGGTAGCGGGCTGTCCGCAGCTTGCTGAACATCTGCCGACGGATGCGGCCCGACTTCGCCCGGCCTTTCGCTTTCCGGGGTTCGTAGGCGCTGCCGTCCGGGTTGCGCTGCAGCTTTATATTTTGCTGCTGCTGCTGTCGCAGCTGCACGGCCACATCACGCATCAGCTTTCGCCGCTGCGCCGTTCCCAGCTGGCTAATCAGTGCGTTCAGCCAGTCATCCATCTGTTTCAGCTCAGCCATGATGCGCTAACCAGTGCTCATCGTGGCTGGCAGGGCCGTCCGGCTCCGCCACTGCCTCCACCGTTGCCACACCATCACGGACCGTAACCAGCACACGCTCCGTCAGAGCCAGATAAATGCTGATATCAACCAGATCGTTTTTCAGTATTTCCACCTCAAAACGAAACAGCCGTTCGCGCAGCTCCGGGTTATGCAGGGCGTCCGGCTGGTTTTCCGTCAGCCACTGCAGCACCACCGCCGTCAGCAGGTTCTGATCGCCACTGAAATCAGTAACGACCATATTCAGTGTGTACTGATACTCCCAGCCAAGCCCCGGCACGCCTGTGCTCACAACCTTTCCGTCGTCAACGAACAGATGCAGCGCGTCCGGGTTAGCACTCAGGTAAGGGATGCTATTCAGCGCCGATCGCAGGGATGAGGGTTTGTTCATGGTTTTCCTGACAGTCAACAATCATATCCACCCTGGCCGCACACTGCGCCCAGCCCGTTTCCGCCGCCTCTTTAGCGGCAAGCAGCTCGCCGTTATTGGTCGGCCCGCTCGCTGGCAGCTGGCAGCGCGTCACCTTCGGACAGGAAAGCGCGATAACCGGCCGCTCCGGTAATTGCCGGGCGCTGTTGCAGCCGGATAACATCAGCAGGCAAAGGAGTGTCAGCCCACTTTTTAACGTCAGGGTTTTCATTGGTCAGCCTCTTAATCTGTTCAGCCCGCGCCACTGCAGCGAGAGTGATTGCATCCTGTTCCTGCTGATAGGCCAGCTGAAAGCTGTCGTTTGCCCTGGCCATCAGGTCAACCGCAGCCAGCTGGCTACGGGCGCGGCCCAGATCCACATTTAGCCCGGCAATATCACGATCCCTGTCGCTGATATCCCGCCGGGCCTCCCGTAACTGCCAGCCCAGCCAAAGCGTCAGGGCCAGTAACAACACACCGGTGATCGTTACGCTGCGGGGCATGGTTGCGCACCTTCACGCCAGTCTTTCAGCAGCTCAGCCAGCATCCAGCGCATACAGCTGACCAGGACCACGCTAATCAGGTAAACGACTGCGGTTGCAAACCAGCCGGATTGGAGCAGGGCCGCGACTACAAACACAAGATTGTTAACCCACCTTACCTCCGCCCAGCCCGACGACGGCTTATCCAGTCCGAACATTTTGCAGAGGATTGGCGGCATTGATTCGCTGCCTGGCCTGACCACGTCGCGCTCACAGAACGCATAAATGACATAGCCGAAAAGGCCAAGCATCAGCAGACCGGCGGAGGCAAGCGACCGTAAGTAAACGAAGCAGGCCGCCGCACTCATTACCACGCTCTCCGGTTGAAAAAGCCCCCATGCCAGTGCTCCCAGAAACAGAACATGAACCACCCATGCAATCAGTTTGGTTTTCACAGTGTCACCCCTTTTACGCACCATGCCAGTTCCCGCGCGCGGCGGTTTTCCAGCCCGCTGTTTTTTATTCCGCTGACGTACACCCAGCGTGGAAGCTGATTGCACGCCTGCAGCCATTGACCGCGCCTAATGAACGCCGCCATTGTTGATTTACACACCGCACCCGTACCGACGTTAAACGCCAGGCTCACAAGGCTGTCATAAACCTGCTGCGGCATGGCTACCGGCACACAGACTGCCAGCCTGCGCTCAACGTTGAGCACATCGCCGATCAGGTTGCTGGCCGCCTGGTGCTCGTTGATGGTTTTGCCTGGCACCACTCCGGCGGTATGCCCGATCCCGTTAGTCCACACCCCGGCGTCGCACTGGTACGGCGTCAGGCGACAGCCCTCATAATCTGCAATCAGCTGCAGACCCTGCGGGGAGGTTTTCAGCAGCTCAAACTGTGGCAGCGTGGCAGCGATCGCCAGCACCACACCAATCAGGCAACGCTTAACGATTGACGCGCTCATAAGCCTCCCGGCTGATTTTTCCGGCCTCAAGCAACTGAAACGCCTTGCGCCGGTAATACCATGTGATCCCCAGCGCCGCCGTACCCAGCACCATTCCGAATACGGTTCCCACGTCCTGGATATCCCAGTTACCCAGCCAGGCGAGGAAAACCGCTATCCAGTAGGTCATGGCCGCTGTTACCCGTTCGATAGTCATATTCACTCCCAGAGCTGCACGGTCTGCGCCGTGGGGCTGCTGACCAGCTCAGGCAGCTCCACCTCTAAACCGTGCGGCAGAACGGGGCCAACAGCGGCCAGCCCCGGATTGGCGGCCAGCACCGCTTCTGTCATACCCAGCGTACGCCCGTAGTGACGCCAGCAAATCGCGTCTACCGTGTCATACTGCTGCGCCCGGACTTTCATCAGATCAGCTCCACCGTCATGTGTGGCAGGTCCTGCAGACGGGCGATCGCCCAGCGTGCATCGCGCCACAACTCACCCAGGCCGCTTTCCATTTCGTCCGCCTTTTTGTTCCCTTCCGCCGTGCTGTCAAAATCCCGGTACTTCTCAACCGTCAGCGCCTTTGTCCAGCACCAGACAGCGCGGCGGTACAGCTGCACGCGCTCGCTTTCACCATCGATTTTTTCCGCCGGAACATCAGCCAGGACAGCACAGCCCCGGTCCATTTGTTTCTGGCGAAAACTGAACAGCTCCGCGTTTACCTCAGAAACGGCGGTCAGTGCCTGCTGCCTCAGCCGCTCCGTTGTTACCGTTCCGTCTAGGCGCATTTCACGACGGCACTCTGCCAGATCGAGATCGGGCCAAAAAAAGGTGTTCTGGATAATGTCCTGCGCGCTTTCTTTCACCGGCTCCGGCGAAACAAATTTCATGTTCATTCACTACTCCCTGATGGGTGGGCGGTGGACGGGGTTTTGATGCGGCCTATAGCCTGTCGCCACCCCGTGCCGCCCCGCGCGTGGGCACGTTCGGTTAGCCGCCGTTGACGGCTTTTTTCAGCCGGGCTTCCAGCTGCTTAATTTCTGTTTTCACGCCGCAGTTCATATCCAGCTGCAGGGCACGCTTAAGGTGATTCAGCGCCGCGACGGCCTGATCGTTGTCACGCAGGGCAAACCCCAGCGCCTTGTAAATCCGGGCGCGGGACTGATCCGGCATGTCGTGCGGCTCAACCAGCTCCAGCGCCTGCGTCAACAGGGCAGCGCTGAACGTTTCACCTCCTGCAAACGCCCGCATAGCGGCATCGGCAAACTCTTCTGCAATGGCAGTCGCCGTGGTGCGGTTGAATCGCTGCGGCAGTACCCAGCCATGCCGCAGGGCGTGGCGGGCAATCTCCATCGCACCGGTGTAATTACCGGTATCGATGCGCCAGATCAGAACGAACATCGCCACATCGTCCTGCCGTGCAGAGTCCGCCGCCAGCACCCCGGCAATCCAGGCGTCATAGACAGGCAGAAACTCACGTTTCAGGGCAATCTTGCGTTCCGTTCCCTGCACCGTTTTCAGGCGGCGCATGTGCTCGCCGAGCTGCATCAGCATTTTTTCATAGCCGCTGGCCCCGGCAGCACTGCCGCCCGGACGGGCGGCCTCCTGTGCCTGGACAAAGCGCGTATGTGCGCGGAATGGGTTCATGGTTATGCCCCGCCGCCTGCCGGATCCTCAGCCGCCTGCGGTGCTGTCGATGCGTTCATGCTCTGCACGACGGTCGCCGCCATTGCCACGATGCGCGCAAGTTGCTCATCTGACATATCCGCCGCTGCAGTCTGCTGCGCCGGTGCGTCTTCGTTTTCCAGCACCTCGATGTTTTCAATCAGCGCCACGCAGTCGTAATCCTCAATCACGTACGCCTCGTTGACAGATTCGAAGTTTTCAATGCGATCGCGCTTCGGATTATCGATAACCGCGCGGCGGCGGGTGCCGTCCTGCCAGTAAATCGACAGGTTATCCAGACGGGTGATCAGGATGGCGTTAGCCGGGAAGAAAGGAGCCTGCACAGCGGGCAGGCCGCCGATACGCTTCTGGCTGATAATCAGATCGGCGGCCAGCGCCTCGCTGTTAGGCTGGTCACGGTTGACGATAGGGAAATATTTATCGGCCATCAGCGAACGGCCACAGATAACGACCAGCTCAGTATCGTCCTGGTACCACGGCTCGATTTTCTCGCTGACCGCGCCCATAACCAGTGCGTCGAGATTTTTAAAATCGCCGCCCTTGCCGATACGCACCGTCTGAGAAATAACGGTGCCATCGCTGCCCACAATCCGGTTCAGTACGCGCACCGGCGCTTCACGGCGGATTTTCTCCAGCCAGCCGATATTCACGTCCTGCAAGAGTGGATAGGTCAGGCGATCAGAGGTCTTTTCCCGGCGCTCACCGTTAAAGCCGATCATGATGCGGTCAAGCGCCTGACGCTTGATAATCGCGTCACGGATGCGGATCTGGAAGTCTTCAAACTTCGCCCACAGGTCCAGCTTTTCATAGCCCAGAGCGGTATCAAAGTTAGTCTGGGTGCACTTGTAGCCTTCGCCGTCGATATAGGTCGGATCGGTCGGCTCGCGCTCTTTTTTGGTAGTGTCCGTGGTTCCGGCCACCGTCGAGCCGATGCCCAGACCCAGACGCTCACCGGACTGCTCATCCACCGGCACGATATTGATACGCGTCAGGAACGCGGACGACTCCTGGATTTTAGTTTCCAGCGTCTGCGCGATCGATGGCTCAGCGGTGTACTTAGAGCCAATATCGCCTACGTCGATTCCGTTAAGCTTCGCCAGCTGCTGCAGGTAAGCGTTAAAGGCAAAGCGGGTTTTCTTTTTCATCGGGTTTTGTGCTCCGTCAGCAGGTGGTTAATTGTTCTGAACTGCCGTTACCGCCGGAAGAGAACGGACGGCGATCGCTGCGGCTGTCTTCCTCGGATAACTTCTCGCGCAGGGTAGAAAGCTCCGTTTCTGCCGTGGACAGCTTTTGCTGCATGCCATCAAGGCGCTGTGAAAAATCACGTTTCAGATCGCCGAGGCTTTGTCCGAACTCAGCGACAGATTCAGACAGCGACTGGTGCGCTCCCGCGACCTCTTCAACGGCCTGATGCACATCAGCAAAACGGGCGGCGTCGTCAGCGGATTTACGGGAAAGCAGCGCCTTGATGCTGGCGAAAAAGCTCGGCTTTTCTTCCGGCAGGTCTTCAAATTCGAAGAGAGTTTCTTCGGCAGCGGTGAAAAGGTTGTCGCGATCCTGTTTGCGACGCGCCAGCGGATTAGCCTCAGCGCTGGCGCTGAACTGCAGCATTTCCGTGCCCAGGCTGGCCGGATCGTCAGTGACAGCCAGGCCGACCAGATAGGCTTCCCCGGTGTCGGAAAATTTCGGGTTTACCTCCATTGAGGTGAAGAGTTTCTGCAGCTTCGCGGTCATGGAAACCAGCTCGTCGGTCGGGACAATCCAGGCGTATAACGCCATCTTGCCTTTCAGCGGACCTTCACTAATTTCCTCCGCTTCCAGCGCTTCCACGATGCCGAAACGGCGGAAAGCGCTGTCAGGCGTATAGCCCTTGATGTGCTCCATATTGACTACAGCGGTGTAGACCTGCTGGCTGTAATTCGCTGCCATCTGGGTCAGCCATACGCGATCAATGGTGCGCCCGTCAGTGGTGGCACCTTCCACCCCAATACGAAAACGCTTTGATTTTTTTGCCATCTGTCCGGCTCCGGTTGTTCTGGACGTGTCGAGAGGCTTTATGTTTGCGTTTCAGGGGAGGGAGAAACAACGCGCGGCCATTGTGGGAAAAATGGCACAACAGGGCGAAGCGGCGCAGGTGAACGCGGGGCCGTAGTCTGACGCCATGAACATGACGACGATTAACCCGGACCTCGACCCGCGAAAACAGGCGATGTTTCTGTATTTCAGCGGTATACGCATCGCCCGCATTGCTGAAATGCTGGGAGAGAAACCCGCAACCGTTCACAGCTGGAAAAAGCGCGACAAGTGGAGCGAAATCGGCCCCTTGGATCAGATGCAGCTGACCACGGCGGCGCGCTATTGCCAGCTCATCATGAAGCCCGCAAAGGAGGGGCGAGATTTTAAGGAAATTGACCTGCTGGCCCGTCAGGCAGAACGCCACGCCCGGATCGGGAAATTTAACGACGGCGGTAACGAAGCCGACCTCAATCCTAAGGTAGCCAACCGCAACAAAGGCCCGCGCAGGCCGCCAGAGAAAAATGTTTTCAGCGATAACCAGATCGAGAAGCTGGAAGAAATTTTCCACTCCACCATGTTCGACTACCAGCGCCAGTGGTGGGAAGCCGGGAATAAATACGCCGTCAGGAACCTGCTGAAATCACGCCAGATCGGGGCGACGTTCTTTTTTGCCCGTGAGGCACTGATTGATGCGCTCATCACCGGCCGCAACCAGATTTTCCTCTCAGCGAGTAAAGCCCAGGCTCACGTTTTCAAGCAGTACATTGTTGAGTTTGCGAAAGAGGTAGATGTAGAGCTGCGCGGCGATCCGATGGTACTGCCGAACGGGGCGACGCTGTATTTCCTCGGAACCAACGCCCGGACCGCGCAGAGCTATCACGGAAACCTCTATCTGGACGAATATTTCTGGATACCAAAATTCCAGGAGCTGCAGAAAGTGGCGTCCGGTATGGCGCTGCATAAAAAATGGCGTGAAACCTACTTCTCCACGCCGTCCAGCCTGACGCACAGCGCCTATCCGTTCTGGTCCGGTGCACAGTTTAACAAGGGCCGGACAAAGCACGACAGGATAGAGATCGACCTCTCCCACAGCCATCTGGCGCGGGGCGCACTCTGTGCTGACGGCCAGTATCGCCAGATCATCACCGTGGAAGATGCGGTGCGCGGTGGCTGTGACCTTTTCGACCTGGAGCAGCTG
Organism: Pseudescherichia sp.; assembly: GCF_032052675.1. Lineage (NCBI taxonomy): Bacteria > Pseudomonadati > Pseudomonadota > Gammaproteobacteria > Enterobacterales > Enterobacteriaceae > Pseudescherichia > Pseudescherichia sp. The sequence continues at coordinate 56,411 of NZ_DAMBWA010000014.1, read as the reverse complement.
CGCCAGCGCTACAGCCCGGAAGATTACCAGAACCTGCTGATGTGCGTGTTTATGGACGATCTGGCGTCTGTATTCAATCTGGCCCTTATGCAGGGCTGCATGGTGGACAGCTGGGAAGTCTGGGACGACTTTGAGCCGCTGATGATTCGCCCATTCGCTAACCGCCCGGTATGGATCGGCTATGACCCGGCGAAAGGGACAACGAACGGCGACAGCGCCGGGTGCGTGGTGATCGCGCCCCCTCTGGTGCCGGGCGGCAAGTTCCGCATCCTGCAGCGCTACCAGTGGCGCGGGATGGACTTCCGCGCCCAGGCAGAAGCCATCCGGCAGCTTACCCTGCAGTTTAACGTGACCTATATCGGCATCGACTCGACCGGCGTGGGCCACGGCGTCTATGAGAACGTGAAGGCGTTCTATCCCGGTGTCCGTGAGTTTGTCTACAACCCCAACGTCAAGAATGCCCTGGTGCTCAAAGCCTACGACATCATCGCGAGTCGCCGTCTGGAGTTTGACGCGGGCATGACCGACGTAGCCCAGTCATTCATGGCGATCCGCAAAAGCACCACGGCCAGCGGAAACCGGCCAACGTATGAGGCCAGCCGCAGCGAGGAAGCCAGCCATGCAGACCTGGCCTGGGCAACCATGCACGCACTCTTTAACGAACCGCTGGAAGGCGCAACGGCGAATAACAGCACTATTGTGGAGATTTACTGATGGGTAAACGTAAGCCCCGCGCGCAGGAGCTGCACCGCCAGTCTGCCGCGCAGACCATGACCGAGCAGCCCGGCGGCGCTCATGCCGAGGCGTTTTCATTCGGGGACCCCGTGCCAGTGCTCGATCGCCGCGAACTGCTGGACTATCTGGAATGCGTTCAGGTCGACAGGTGGTACGAGCCGCCCATCAGCCTGGACGGGCTGGCGCGAACGTACCGCGCAGCAGTCCATCACAGCAGCGCAATACAGGTGAAACGTAACATTCTGGTCAGCACTTTTAAGCCGCACCGCCTGCTGTCCAAGCAGGCATTTGGCCGTTTCGTCCAGGATTTTCTTGTCTTTGGTAACGCCTACCTTGAAAAGCGGGTGAACCGGTTAGGCGACACGCTGACGCTTGAGGCTTCGCTTGCCAAGTTTACCCGGCGCGGCATTGACCCGGATCATTACTGGTTTGTGCAGTACGGCTACCAGAAGCAGCCCTATGAGTTTGCGCCGGGCCGGGTTTTTCACCTGATGGAGGCTGATCTGAACCAGGAGATTTACGGCCTGCCGGATTACCTGTCCGCCATCCCGTCCACACTGCTGAACGAGTCCGCGACCATGTTCCGCCGGAAATATTACCTGAACGGAAGCCACGCGGGCTTTATCATGTACATGTCAGATCCCGCGGCTAACCAGCAGGACGTGGATAATATCCGCGAGGCGCTGAAAAAATCGAAAGGGCCGGGCAACTTCCGCAACCTGTTTATGTACAGCCCGAACGGGAAGAAAGACGGCATTCAGATCATCCCGCTGTCAGAAGTTGCGGCAAAGGATGAGTTTCTGAACATCAAGAACGTAAGCCGCGATGACATGCTGGCCGCCCATCGTGTGCCGCCGCAGCTGATGGGTATTATTCCGACTAACACCGGCGGGTTTGGTGATGTGGAGAAGGCCGCCCGCGTCTTTGTTCGTAACGAGCTGCTGCCATTGCAGAAGCGCATGGAAGAGCTGAACGACTGGATCGGGGAGCAGGTGATCCGCTGGGAACCGTACAGCCTGGACCTGGGAGACGACAGCGCCAGCTAACCCAGCAGACCGCCCGTCAGGGCGGTTTTTTTTGGCTTTCAATCCTTAAACGACCTGCCTCCTCAGGTGCTGACCCACTCAGCACGCTTCTAAGGCCCTCTGAGCGACTCTATTTTTGGCATCTCCTCCGCAGCGCTTCGCTTCGCTGCAACCCACAGCGGCCCGCACGCGCACGAATTGCCCCCTTCCCGGCATGCCTGCCGGGGTCAAAAATGGCCTTCTGACCCCGCTTTAACCTCAAAGCGCGCGCTCGTAGCCCCGCCACGCCTGCGCGCTTTATGTAATAGTTTTCATGCAGGTGCATGAGATATGAAAAAGCCCGTCAGAACTGGCGGGCCGGGGCATAAACGATCCTCTAACGATCCTTCATTTTCATGCACCATAGACATGCACAACCGCGTGAACGGCGCGGCAATGATAAAACCATCAGATCACAGGGCAGTTATCATCGCTGATTGTGCGGTTGATGAGGTGCGTAACCCTGCCTAAAACAACCACATCGTCCAGTGCTTCACCTTCCAGCGCTTCGCCGTCGGATGTTATAAAAGAGTGACCGGCAACTTTTGCGAAATGCGTACGCCCGAATGCCTGGATCAGAACGTCCGCACCAGGCGGGCATTTTAATGCGGGGTTAATCACCGCATAACCTGCTGATGTTTCAATAATACGACTGTTAGCTGTGATGCCGCATAAGCTGTTTGGAGTCAGGACAGTCTCTACATAGTCCTGTGCCGGGCTAGGAAATCCCATAACTAACGCCTCGCTTCGCTCGTTGTTCAACCCCATGAAAATCAAAACTTAAGTTTTGTTATTCATGGGCTTATCTCATTTTGCTTCGTAAAAAATATTGCTTTCCGTTTCTTCATTTTCTTGATGAGCTAAATCGGCGATAAGGCTCAGCGCCAACTTTAGATCGGACGGTTTGCAATTGGCTAACAACGATACTTCGGCAATGAACTGCACGCAGGCCCACTTATGCGCACGACTTGAATCTTCCAGAATCATAATCCCCCCCTCACAACAATACTGTATATATTCACAGTATATAAAAAACTTTGGGAAGTGAAATGTTTTTTTATCTTTCAATCGGATATGTCTGAGGGAAATTGTTAAGCGCAACAATGGTTAACCGCGCTTACCTGTAAATTCGCAGCGTTATTTTGCGGCCTTTTCGAGCTGGCGCACCCTGTTCATGATGCTGGTCGCCCTAGCTGAGGCTGGCGTATTAGCAGCATACACATCACCACTCGCCGAACCTCTACGCCAGCGGCCACCAATAAACAGCGCCGCGCCGGAAATTAACGACAGCGCCTCTCCCCGGCTGAGTGTTTCGCCGGTTAAAAGGTGCATTTCGTCAATTGCCCTGGCTATGGCCGCCGCGTTCTGCTCTGTAACGTGGTCGAATTTTTGCCCGGTAGCCGTTTTTTTCTTCCGCAAACGCTCCGTTAACTGTCTGCGCTCGCGTCGGTTTAGAGGTTTGGTGAGATCGATGCCGGGATCCGGCACCGGATCCCCCGTACAGTTATTGACAGAACTCCGAGAGGGCGCAGGAGCGCCCTTAACGTCAACGGCCAGGTCAACGGCCCGCTTCGGTACAATTTTCCACTGCACAACGCGGGTCACGATCGGCGAGCCGTCGCCAACCTCGGTGTCGTAAACGCCCTTAACACGGACGGTTTCCTCGCCGTAGTCATTGACCGAATCGCTGCTTTCGTACCAGGTGCGCACCTGCAAATCGTCACGGCGTACGAACGGGCCGCCCTGGGCGTTTACATAACCGGCCCAGTCGCCTGCGTCAGCTGCGTCATGTACAAGGGCAAATTCGATACTCAGGCCGCGCGCCGTTTCTGCGTCAGCCATTCGACGCAGCTCGCGGTAAACGGTGACCGGCGCGCCGCCAACAAACTGAAACTGCCGGATGTGCCAGCGGGCCGCCCAGGCAGAAACAGCGGGCGCGGTCTCTTTAAGCGTTTCGCCGCTCTCGTCATCGCGCTCATCGTCCAGGGCGTAGCCGTCGATATTTTTGCTGATGTATTTCGCAACATAGCCAGTTGCGCTCCCCTTGTCGGGGTCGATAGCCTCAGCATGGAAGCGGGCCTTGCGGGCTTTATCGCTTTTCAGTTCCTGACGGTCTTCCTTGCAGGCGTATTTACTGATGATGGCTCGTACGCGGGTCACGTCTTCCGGCAACATGAACATCAGCATATGCCAGTGCGGCGTACCATCGTGGTGAGGCTCGGCCACTCGGATCCCGAACACGCGAATCTCATCGCGGTGAAGTTTGGCGCGGATTTTGGCCCACAGCCCGGTAAGGTAACGCTGGGTGTCCGCCGGGCTGGAGCCGTTCCATTTGGTGTTGCGATAACCGGCGCGGGTTGTTGCGTGGAATTTTGACGGGGCGGTGAGGGTGTAAAACTCACCGACATAGCCCAGCTCGTTGCAGATGTTTTCAAAGCCGCGGATGCGGGTCATCAGCTCACAGCGACGGATCGCCGGATTAGCCACGCTGCCGTCATATTTGTCGATCAGACTGATGCGGTTGCCTTCCTCGTCTTCCAGTTCCATCCCTTTGAGAAATTCACGCGTGCGGCGTTTCTGCTCGCGCCACTCCGTTACGCAACCTTTGCTTGCGTACGCCTTCCGCGTTTTGCTGACATTGCCAAGGGCAATTTGCAGATGCTCGCGCCACTCAGCAGCGACACGGCGCAGGCGGCCCTGCCACCATTTTTCTGAGGCCATGCGCAGGGTTGCCGGGGCCACATCCTCAGCTGTCACGAATTTAGTGGTGATACGCTCCCACAGCGGCGGCGCATTTCTGAAATGCCGGGTGATGCGTGCGGCGCAGTGGTAGGAGGCGTGCAGGATTTTCAGGTCGCTGCCGGCTTCCACCTCGATGGTGCCCAGTTCGGAAATAATGAAATTCGCGATATCACCGGCCAGCAGATCGATATCTGCTTTTGACATATCCGGCAGGCGATTGTAGCGGGCCGTCAAGTTTACCAGGCGGGACGCCATAAAGCGTACGTCAGCAGCGTCAAAATCACCGCTGAACGTAGCAACGGAAACCTCTGATGCGATCTCGTCGATGCTGTATTTATTTTTAACCAGCTCAAGGCGCGGCAGTGCCTTCCGGGTAAAATTCACCAGGAAGGCATTGGCTCGCTCTAAACCGTGATGACGCTCCAGCTCATCAGCGCGGCGGCGCACGTCGTAACGCACACAATCCGGCTGCCTCTCAAGTTCATGGCGCGCACGCAGCAACGCTGCAACCTGCTGATCGCGACGGTGCTGTTCTGCGTGTGTGAGGTACGGGCTTGCAATGGCCTCGCGTGGAGCATTCCAGCTGTGCGCATATCCGTTCATGCAAACTCCAGCGCCAGTTGCAGGGGCTGCGCGGGTCTGGATAGCCAGTTGCAGACAGCGGGCGGGCGAACAGCCTCAATCGTATTTTTAAGGATTGCGCACCGGTTACGCTTTATCATATTTATCAGTTCCTGCTCAGATAACCCCTGCGCATAGTCAGCTTCACGGATGGCTCGGGTCAGTTCAGGATATTTGGCCTCAAACTTCGGAACATTACAGGCAAGGTTGGTGCTGTCAGCAGTTGCCAGCGGGTAATTACCCAGCACCCGGCCATCGAGCATCCGCAGGCCATGAATCATGGTTTTGAAATTATGTTTACCGTAGACAGCTTCGAACGCGTCTTTCATACGGCGGTGCCAGAGCTGGGTTCGGATAACGGCATATTCGCCGGAAGAACCAAAACAGACGCGAGGCCATTCCCGGCACAGCTCAACCAGGCGATCAAGTGATTCATGCAAATGCCACACAGGCGCAGCTTTATCACGAAGGCAGCCAGGCAGACTGGCGATAAGAGCATCGTTATCTGCCTCGCCCCCCCCTCGATCACGTCTGGGATAACAAAAAAGCTCAACTTAGGGTTGTGGTAGTGAGGGATTAGCCATTCATAAAACTCGGACCAGTTGATAACGAGGCCGCGCTTCCATGCGGAAAATGCACCGTTATCTATCGCAACAGCAGCGGCATGACGAAAAGAGGCGGCAAGCTGATCGGGTCGCGCATACGACACAAAAGCGCCAGCGCCGCTCACCGCAATTCGATGAACGTCGCCAGCGCCACCCCACACAGGTGTTCCGTGATAATGGACAACGTTAGTCACGGAACCGCCCCGACTCATGCAAGCCCCACATGAAACACAGAGAAGTCCACAGCATCGGCATAATCGACGCCCGTCCAGAAGAACGACTTAGAAACAGCGATAACCTCAGCGGCAGATTTGCTTTTACCGGCGGCCACGCCCATGCTGCGGGCGGCTGTAATTTTATGAAGGGTGAAATTACGGTACAGCGAGCCGATCAGAAGCGTGTCGCTGTTGGAGGCAACAACCGAATGACCTTCTGATGACCGGCGATCCAGAATTGAGGCCAGCCGATACTGGTCATCCTCGCTAAAACCTGCGGTGTGGTAACCGGCAAATGTACCGTCATACGGCGGATCGCAGTAAACCACATCGCCGGGCAGCAACTGCGCCAGGGTGTCTTCGTAACCGGCACAAATGAACGTTGCGCGCTGGGCCTTTTCAGCAAAGGCGCGGATTTCAGAAATCGGGAGGTACGGCTCTTTGTAATTACCGTATGGCACATTGAAATGCCCGGCACGGTTATAACGACACAGCCCACGGTAACAATGGCGATTCAGATAAAGAAAATATGCCGCTTTATCCATAGGGCTAAGTGCACCAGTATTAAAATACTGACGGCATTTGTAATAGCCGCTTTCGGTATTGAGCTCCGCATACAGGCGCTCAATGAGATGAATAAAGCCGAGCACATCATCCTTAATCTGCTGATACATGTTAATCAGGTCAGGGTTGATATCCGCAACGAGATAGCTGGGATAATCAGTTTCCATCATCACAGCGCAGGAACCCGCGAACGGTTCAACCAGTCGCGGGCCAGCAGGCAGGTACTTTTTCAAGTGCGGCATAACGGCGGTTTTATTGCCCGCCCATTTCAGGATTGTGCTCATACAGCCCCCTTGTAGTGCTTGCCTTTCAGCTCGGCGATTTCCTGACAGGTGACGCAGCACTGCACGCCCGGAATAACCGCCCGGCGAGCAGCAGGAATATCGACGCCGCACGCCTGGCAGAAAAACGCAGAAGGCGCAGCCGGACGGCTACGTGCTTTGTGGGTGTGGCGCTCACGGTTTTCCTGTTCGCGCTGCTGTGCGAGATCCATTGAGTCGGCCATTAGTGCAGCTCCTGAGATTCGTTTTCAAAGCGGGCCGCTTCACGGCGCAACAGCTCGGCGGCTTCTTTGCCGTTCAGCCCCTGCTGGGTGATGTGGATAGCCAGCGACTCAAGACGGATTGAAACGGCGAGGGCGCGGTCTTTACGCTCCTCGTTTTTTGCGGCTGTCAGCAATACGGTCAGCGCATCGTTGTCAGCTTTAAACTTGCGGGTTTCGGTATTTCGCATATTCATTTCTCCAGAATTTGGGCAAAAGAATGCCCGGCGGGTTTACGCCATTAATTTCGCTTGGGGTTAATTACTCAGGTAGTACGCTCTCATGCGGCGAGAAACGACGGGGTAAAATTTCGCCCCAGCGAGCTATATCATTCATCGCTTTAATCAGTAACAACCGGCGGGACTGGTCGAAATATTCAAACGGCCTGCCGACCTCATCGCTTTTAAATGCGCCTGGCTCGTTGCGGTTCGCAAGCGTCATGACAACGAATTTGAAATCATCATTCAGCTTGTTGAAATTACGCAGCGCGCCGTTCTGCGTTGCTTTTAGTTTTTGATGAAACCGGGCGAAACACTCCTCGCCGGACATCTTCACCGGCTGCTCATCAGCACAACCAGCATTATTAAATGGCATCGCACCCGCGTTGATTGGTGCGGACATGTTGTTAATCATATCAACCTCAAAAAAGCTTTAACCCGACGCTTAAACGACGCGGGGCGCACAGTGTGCAGTTCACTTAATAATGCCGACTGGTCGCGGCTGGGATTCCAGCGCTTACGATCGCTTACCATGATCCAGCCGTGGCCGTAGCTCATGGACGGACTTTGACGAACAAGCAGCGATGCGAACGAGGGTTCATGTTTCATGCTCACCTCACATCAGCCCGAAGGTTGCGCCGATACCGCTGACAGTATCTACAGCGCTGGCTACGGCCGGGTTGCCCTGGACGCGTGCTTGCAGTGCGATGGCCGTTAACGTCAGCATTCTGATGCCAGAATTAACGCACTCGATCATTCCGTGCTTACGGGCTGGCGTCAGCCGTTCCGTTGATATGGCACCGGTTGCCAGTTCGCCGAGTTCACCCATCGCACGCATGACATAAATTTGCATTTTCTCGGGTGCCAGCTCGTTCACCGGTACACAAGGCAGACAATGAATCTGAGCCAAAAACCCATCAACAAGAGTTGAGTCCTCAGTCAGATCAGTCAGCGCCCATATTTCACGTGGCGTTAACTGGTGCGGTTGCTCAGGGTTAAGTTTGTTATAAAGCGTGTGCGGCTTGATGCCCGCCTTTACAGCTAGCTCTTTAACGTTGTGTGTTGCAGCGAACTTTCTGCAAGCATCATCAAAATGTGTATGTGACGAAACGCGAAAATCTAACATGCAATAAGTCCTTTTCAACTTGCATAATCAAGTTGCTCATGCAGCAACGTATTTGCAGTTCAACCCCTGAGCCAATAGACGAGCGCGAAACGCGACCATATTGATACGAGCTGCACCGCCAGGCTTTTTGCGAGGCATGAGGATAAGATCGCCGTCTTCAACCATTTGTTTTACGGTGCGGACGCAATAGCCGTACTGTACTGCAAACTCTTCGTACGTCATCAGATCGGGGCCTGACGGGATTGCAATTTGTGGAGTCATGGGTGATTATCTCCGGTTAGTTGTTGTTTTGATGCATTGGCGTGCATTTGTTGATTCATGGGCAAGATTAATTGCTCATGTGGGTAAGGTCAACCCCAAAAGAGCAGGAAGGGTGAAAATAAATGGGACATGAGAAGGGAACCCCGAAGGAAATACTTAACCGAATGAAGCTGGCCTATGGCGTAACCAGTAACACTGAGCTCTCAAATCTTACGAAAATACCAATCTCAACAATGAGTAACTGGCTCTCCAGAGATAGCATTCCTTTTAGATATGTGTACGAATGCGCCAATTCGACAGGTAAAGATGTTGACTGGCTTCTGAGTGGTGAGCTTGCAAATGCGAGTAATGAGGGGGCTGGAATTGCAAAGTTCACAGGCGAGCAGTCCATCTATAACGAGATCTTAAAGAGTGGCGGACAGGCTCTGCTGCAAAGGCTGATGCTTGCATATGGCTTCACAATGCAAAAGCAGCTAGGTGAGTTGCTGGGGCTTTCTTCAGGGACCATGAGCACCTGGGTTCGTCGCAATCATTTTCCCGGCGACGTAGTGGTTGCGTGCGCATTAGATACTGGCGTTTCGTTAAGCTGGTTGGCGACTGGTAAAGGCAATAAATTTGAGGTAGTTGAAACTGCCAATTCTACTGTTGCCATCCCGTGCTTCACTTTGTCGTCCGGGAAGTTAGAAGAAAATGGTGTGCGGGCAGTAGACAAGGATTTCATACCTAAGCAAACAAGTAAGCCTGCCTACATCAAAGGCCAAACATTCGATTGGCTCATTGATGAAAATAAGCGCGATGTCTCTAATGGACGTTGGATGCTTAGTATTGATGGTATTCATGATGTATATGATGTTATCCGCATTCCCTCTAATAAAATACAAGTTAAATTAATTAACTCAGGCGCAAGCTTCGCATGCAATGCCGATGACGTTGTTTGCATTGGACAGGTTATATTTTCAATTGAAAAAAATGTTTAAAAGGAATACTTATGCTTATTAACATAGCGAAGGCTTTCTCTTTAAGTTTTTTATTAATTACTTCATTTTCATCTTTTTCTAGGCAAATCCCACAGCCTATTCTTGATGCTTTGTCAGGTCTAAGGATAGAAACAATAAAGTTGGATAATCAGATTTTAACCGTCATTTACCAGGATGAGGATTTAGGCGACCTTATGGCCCTAACTGCGGCTGAAAGCGTTTGCTCTTCCCGGTTTAGTGAGGATTCTAAATGGCCGGATGATACGCTGAAAAGTATCAGGATTCTTAATCATTGGCAAATGCAAGGGTATACATTTGATATTGATGCAAAGTCTTGTGATGAATACGGGTACTCGGAAGGAACTAATGCAAATGAATTTTTCAAGGAACGGATGAAAAAATACCCCTGATGTTTTTTTGATTATTTTTAGAGATGCCGCGATATGACAGCAAAGAAACTTCCTTCTGGAGAATGGCTTGCCGATTTCCGTGTTGATGGAAAAGACAGCCGCCGCATTAGAAAAAAATTCGCCACAAAAGGCGAGGCTGTTTCGTATGAACAATATTATCGTGATGAAGCTCAGAATAAGCCCTGGATGGGTGAAAAAGAAGATCGCAGGCGCTTAAGTGAGATTATAGAGCTTTGGCATAACCTGCATGGACAGGCATTGGTAGCAAGCAAGACGCGACTGGCTAAACTGCAAATTGTATGTAACGGCCTGGGCAATCCAATAGCCGCCCAGCTGACTGCTAAAGATTGGGCGCATTATCGTGATCGCCGACTTAGGGGCGAGATTGACAACGGTTTCCATAAGGACCCGGCGGATTGGATAGTAAAGCCCATTACAGTCAACCGAGAGCAGCAATATTTGATGGCTGTTTTTAACGAGCTGAAACGGCTGGGAGAATGGACTCTTCCCAATCCGTTGGAAGGGATAAGGGTTTTCGCAGAAGCAGAAAAAGAAATGTCCTGGCTAACGCCTCCGCAGATTGTCCAGTTGTTCAAGGCCTGCGAGCAGTACGGAAAGGACAACCTGACTACTATTGTGAAAGTATGCTTAGCGACCGGGGCGCGATGGAGTGAAGCTGAACGGCTCTCACGCTGGCAACTTTCACCTTACAAGTTGACCTTCACAAAAACCAAAGGCAAGAAGAATCGAACCGTTCCCATACCGAAATGGCTTTATGACGAACTATCTTCACGGCAGGGACCCATGTTCAAGCCTTGCTATCAAGAGTTCAAGAAGATGCTCGCGCTGACGGATATAGTTCTGACCGAGGGGCAAAAGACCCATGTCTTGCGGCATACCTTTGCCGCTCACTTTATGATGAACGGCGGAAACATTCTTGTTTTACAAAAGATATTAGGACATTCAAACATTCGGGAAACAATGAGATATGCGCATTTTGCTCCAGACCATCTGGAAGAAGCGGCCGTACTCAACCCTATTGCAGAACCTAAGGCCATGATGTCCACCTTATGACCATCCGGGATGTTTGCGATTGCCCTTCGCTGCACTTAGGATACATTTAACTTACTGTTTTATTTAATTTTTCCTTTGGTATCAATAAGGTCTATTAAAAGCGTCTTAACTAAGGTTCGCTGTCGCGACATCCGAATTAGTCTTGTAGAAACAAGGGGTTGGAATTTTCCAGCCCCTTTTTTTTGGCCTTGTGTCCACCAAATGCCCACCAAATAATGGACAGTGCCCATATTTGCCCACAAAAAAGCCCACCATAAGGTGGGCTGATTCAAAAATTCATGTGGCTTTGTCCGCCTTTCGCAGGATGGGGCGGGGCGGCGATAACCTTACCGGGACACGTTATCGATCTGACAAAAGTTTCATGCGTCACGAACGTATGACTGCACTCAATATTCTGGCACTGGTTGTAACGCTCCTTCGTTGTTTTTGAGACCTGGAACGAGCTTCGTGTATGGGCAGCATTACCGCATAGCGGACAATTCATCATTTTCTTTAGGCCTCATCTTAAATTTGCAAGATATGTTAACCTTTTTTGTTTCATTTTTAAACTGCCGCCTCGCTATTCCATATCCAGATCTGCGATTTTTACTTCCAGCTCCAGCGATGTTGTGAAGCCGCTCTCCCCGATAGTGTTGGTAACGGTTGTGATCGTCCATTCTGCCTCGTCTATCGGCCTCTTAAATCCGCTGACCCTTACCGGCAGTTCCGGGAACAGATCGCCGCGCCCCTTAGCCAGGTTGATAGAAAACGTTGCCGCCCCGCGCTGTATTCGCTCCCATGTCATTTTGGTGGCCCGTTCGGCATTGGCTTTGTTGGCATAGGTACGGCTCAGAACCTTTACGTTCTCATCGGTCCCGATCAGATATTCACCCTGTTTAGGCTCCGGGGCCTTAGTAGGCCTGGCGGCAGCTTTACGACGGCGGCGGCGTTTGACTTTTACCTCCTGCTTTTTCTTTGGTTCTTTGGTATGCAGCCAGCTGGCAACCACGCCCGTATAGGCTCCGCGATCGGCCATGCTGAACCGGTGGCCGTCACCGCTTGAACGGGTGATAGTCATAACAGGCAGCGGCTTACCGCTGGCCGTCACGCCCTGCCCCTGGCGAATAAACATGAGGTTGCCGTTTTTTACTGACGCAATAGCGCCATACTGGCGGGCCAGCCTCATCAGAAACGACCCGTCTGACTCATTGGTCTGATCGATATGGTCCACCGGCTGCTTTGCCATATCGTCGCCAATTGCCTGCTGCAGCTTGTGCCTGGCGGCCATCTCGCTGACGACCACCCCCACAGTGGTGTTATGCCATGACTTTTCCCGCTTGATGTTCAGCGTGTTGCGAAAGTCAGCCGAACGTGCGCGGATAGTTAACCTGTCCGGCGCACCTGAGTGCTCGATTTCGTCTACCGTAAATTGCCCCTTTACATAGAGCGGTTCGCCCTGCCAGCCGATTGCCAGTGACAGCACCGCACCACGGCGTGGCATCATTAACTTTCCGTCAGCATCATCCAGTTCCAGATCCAACTGGTCAGCCTCAAACCCCCGATTGTCCGTGTGCGTCAGTGATATCAGCCGCGATTCAATCGTGGTTGTTATGTCCTCACTTTCGAGCGTGACGCGGAAAGCCGGTATCAGTCCGGCCCCTTCCATCCAGGAATAACCCGTCATGACAATAACCCCCCGGCCATCGAAATTGCAGAATCCTTAAGCTGGGTTAGCTGACCCGAAAGATCGCCCAGCATTTCATTCAGCGACTCATCCACCCTTTTCAGGGTGATCGTGAATTCAATCTGTCGCGCTGCGCCATCACTGAAAAATTCGCGTTTAGTCTGGCTGATACTTTCTATAACAAACATGCCGTAAATCGTGCCGCTGCCCTCAATCAGAGGCCAGGCTTTGCCCGTCTCCGCCATCTGGTCCAGCGTCAGCATCGAGAGATTGCCGCCAGTGATGGCGGGCATTAGTGTGCCGTTCAGCGTGATAGTGTCCGTATCGGGCCCAACAAACTGCAGCACTGGCCGGGCTTTCACCCGGCTATTACTGGCATGCCGCCACTGGCGCTGCAGCTGCAGTTCCTGATACGGGATTGTTTTCAGTGTGAAAACGAATAACCCCAGCACCATCATCATTCGAAGTCTCCCCTGTCTGAAAAATTACTCCGCGTGCGCGCACCGGCCCGGCGTTCCCGCTCATCAAGTTGCCGCGCCACCTCGCGGGCTATGTCGGTTGCGCTTTGCCCTGGCTGGGCGTAAATGCTGATGGGCGCGTGAATACTGACGGGCTGAGTGACCACAGGCGCAGACACACGGCGCGGTATTTCCTCCCGGTATTCCACTGCTGGCAGGCTTAACGGGTGCAGCGGCTTCGGCTCCTGCACACGGGAAAGATTACCGAATGCCAGTGACGCCGCATTAGTCAGTGATTCAGCCCGCCGGGGCGCTGCATCCTGCTCCGGTAGTTCAGGCGCGTAACGTGTTAATAGCTCTGCTGGCTGCGGCAATGCTCTCCGTGTAGAGGCCGTTACGCCTGCCAGCTCAACGGCACGCGGAGGGGGCTGAACGCGATATTCACTGACAGGTGTTTCAATAAATGGCGTCATGGCCGCCGCAGCGGGTTGTGCTGCGCCGCTAAATGCAAAGGCAGCTGCAGCAGCAAGTGCAGCAGTACGGCGGCGGCTGGTTATTCTGGCGGGACCGTTTACGATCTCCGGGCCATTCTCACCCACCACGCCCCACTGACCGCGAGGGATCATGCCACCATTATCATGGAAGCCTGCAAACCCAGGCATTCCGTAACCGGCATACGGTGAACCTCCGGCGGGAAGATTAACCCGGCCATCACTGCTTACCGTGGCTGGCTGCTGCCGGGTAATCTGCTCAGGCAACTTCGCTTTTGCCGCCTCTTTGCTGACGATCCCCAGCTTTTCCAGTAACCATGAAACGCCGGATTTCAGCGTTTCCAGTGGGTGCATAACCATATTCAGACCGCCAGCCAACGCCTCACCAAACTGCCGCCCCATACCCGCCGCGCTTTGCAGCTCCTGTGATGTTGATTTAACCGGCGTCAGAAGGTCAGTGAACCATCCCCACAGCGCCTGCACCTTATCGCCTATCCACTGGAACATTGGCCGCAGCGGCTCAAAGGCTTCACTAATCGGTGCGGCTGCAGCCTTAAAGCCTTCAACCACGCCACCCAGAAACGCCTTTATCGGCTCCCAGTATTTCCAGACAACCAGCGCCACCCCGGCCAGCGCCGCAACAACCAGACCGATCGGACTTAACAGCACGGTCAGCGCACCGGAAATAAACATTAATCCGGTACGAAGCAGCGCCAGCGGAGACGTGACCAGCCATAGCAGAGAGCGGCCCAGCCCGGTTAACGCAGCCCGACCGGCGGCCAGCGGATTGAGCATGGCCCACACCCCAGCACGCAGCAGCGCCAGCGGGCCGGAAACTACGCGGGATGCAGCGCCCCCCAAGATGGACAGAGACGATCCCAGCGATGAGAGCGGACCTGACAGCGCACGTGATGCGCTGGCGTTACGCGCAAATCCGCCTGATAGCAGCGTGAGAGGGGATTTAGCCAGCCAAAGCAGACCGTTCCCCAGCCCCTGCGCAGAGCTGAGCACACCCGGCAGAATACGAATTCCCAGCATGCTCATGCTGAGACGGACCACGGCAAGCGGCCCAATAATTGCCGCCACGGCGACCATCAGCGTACCCATTACCACCGTCACCGCAGCTACTGCGGCGGCTACCTTTATCAGTGCTCCAGCCAGCTCCGGGTTTTGTTCCACCCAGCGGCGCACTACGCCAGTTACCTGGCGCACAGAGGCCATGATTTCAAGCAAAGGCGTGCGCAGGGTTTCCCCAAGCCCGCTCATCACGTTCTGCATCCCCGCCTTAGTCAGCATCCATTGCGCTGAAAGCGAGTCTTTATTGATATCGGATTCTTTCTGCATGGATCCGGCTGATGCAGCTCCCTTAACCAGACCTAACTGGCGATACAGCTCCCCCATATTGTTAGCCAGCTTTCCTGCTGCGCCCCCGTACTCCTTGCCAAATAGCTGGGTCAGGACGTTCATTTGCTTATATTTTGGCAGACGGTTTACCATTTCCAGCACCCTGAGAATGGTTCCCATAGAGTCTTTTGCCATGTCCTTTTCAAGCTGCGCAGGCTTTAATTTCAGCGCATCCATGCCATCCATAAAGCGATCGCTCTGCATGCTGGCAATCGCCAGCTCACGCACCATCGCATTTGATGCGGTCGCGGCCACCTCCGGCGCTGCGCCCAGGGTCAGGAACGTTGAACCCAGCGCTGCCGCTTTGCGGAAGTCGAGCTTATCGGCAACGCCACCCATACGCTGCATCACGTTGATAATGTCCGCGCCTTTCGATTTCGCGTTATCGTCGAGGTAGTTGATCACATCGCCCAGGCGCTCTATCTCGCTGGTCGGGACCTTATACAGCCCGGCAATTTTCCCTAAATCCTCAGCCAGCTGATCGGCGGGCAGCTCAAAAGCGGTTGCCGCTTTTGCAGACACAGATGCAAAATCAAGCAGCTCCTTTTTCAGCTCCGCCCACGTTTTGGCGTTTTCTCCCACCCCCATACGTGCGCCGCCTTCAACCAGGGCGGCATAATCGACGGCACCGTTCTGCAGCGGTAGCTGTTCACTGGCCGTTTTAATGGCTGCCTGCAGTTCGTAAAATTGTGCGGTGCGGTTTCCGTTATCGTCCCGCAGTCCGTTCACCTGTTTTGCCACGCCTTTCATGGCGTCTTCCAGGCTGGCATAGCTCTTAACCGCCGCCACAACCGGCGCACCCATGCCAACCCCGGCAGCAGTCATTGCAGCACCTGCACCTGCCACCCTGTCGCGCACTTCCAGCGTTTTGCCGTACTGCTCGCGGACAGCGTTCATTTTCCGCTGCTGCTCACCAACGCGCCGCAGCCGGGCTTCCTGATCAGCCAGCTGGCGGTTATATTTTTCGGTTTCGCGGGTAATGCGTGCCGTGGCGCTGGCCCCGTCGTTAGCAGATATCCCGACCCGGTACAGTTCTGCGCGAACCTGCCCGGCTTTTTGCTGCAGCCTGCCGTGGCGCTCTTCAAGCCGCTGTACTGCCAGCCGCTGGCGTTCAAGCGCCACAATCTGCCGCTGTGACGGCGGCCCCATCTGGCCCAGCTCATTGCTCAGCATGCTGGCGCGCTGACGGGCATAGCTCAGCCGATCGCCCAGCTTCTGGCTCTCTGCCTGCAGCTTGCGGTATCCGTCCAGCTGCGAGCTGGTCTGGTTAATTTGTTTGAGGGCGTCGCGGGATTTTTTGACGGCGGCGGCCAGCTCCTGAGTGCTGGCGCGCGCCTGTTTGAAAGGACGGGTGAGCTTGTCCACCGCGTTTAAAACAACCTGCAGGCGCAGGTTACGATCACTCATCTGATGCCCCGCTTCTCAAAATGGCTTTGTGCCGCCACTCCAGAAGTTCCGTCAGCGTCATATCAGCCGTGGCGGAGGGCGGCCAGTGAAACACGGTGGCGATATCCGCCACCAGGTCCTCTATGGTCAGCTCTGCGGGAAAGCTGACATCGCCGACTTCGGCAACAAAAAACTGACCAGCTCCAGCGACAGCTGCAGCAGATCGCCCGGCTCCAGCATCATTACCTCTGCACGGGTCAGCGCCGGGGTGGTGACGCGGGGGAGTACCAGCATCATCGAATCCACATCCATATCCATCAGCGCCTGCAGACGTGCGCCACGCAGCGCCCCGGAATTAGGTTTACGCACAACGATTTCTGTAATTTCCGACTTGCCGCGCACAACCGGCGCATCCAGCGTTACGGTGGCTTCGTTTTTAATTTCAGGCTGTGCGTTTTCTGGCAGTTCGTTTTTTTCGTTTTTCATGATGAGTCCGCGTTAAAAAAGAGTTAAGAGAAGGCGCGGCTACCCGCGCCATACATTACAGGCCGATGGCGGCGCGGTGCGCTTCCATCAGATCCACGCCGTCCACGATGTGCACCATGTTCACCAGGTCCACTTCATAGATGACCTCGCCATTGATACTCAGCTTTGCGTAACTGTTGGTGCTGCTGACTTTTGTGGTGCTGCTGTCGCCCTGCTTATGCGTGCCGGAATCCAGCTCCTTGTGGCGGCCACGTACAACCAGCTCCACCGCCTGCACTTCACCGGTATCATCGCGCTGGATGGACTCTGCGAAGCGCAGCTGCACGCCGTCGACAGTGGTTGCTTTCAGCTGTTTAAAGAGCAGGGCCTCAGTGCCCCCGATCTCAAACTCAGTATCAAGCGCGCCATCGTCCAGGCCCATGTTGACATCCACCGCGCCCGGCATACCGCCGCCACGGTATTTTTCAAACTTCTGCGTGAATTTCGGCAGGGTCAGGGACTCCACAAGACCCATGTAGTTTTCCCCGTCGTTAAACAGGTTCAGGTATTTAAGTTTGCGTGGCAGTGCCATTTTTTCCCCTTAGCCTTTTACCTGGCTTGAAAAGTCCATCAGATAACGATCGGTGATGCGCTGGCGCAGCATCAGGTTTTCCAGCGGCGGGACTGGCGTGTAGTCATAGTCCAGCATCAGCTGACCGGCCTTGAGGGTGTCTTTATCGTTCACCGAATCATCCAGCCAGCAATCGCCGCCGAGCAGATAACCCTGATTCACCAGGTTGCGAATTTTGGCGCGGATACCTTCGATAATGTCGCGGGCCAGTGAAGGGGTCAGCGGCTTATCTACCGCCCACATCTGGCCTTCTGCCATTGTGTCCATCAGCACCTGGGCGGTGCGGGTGTAGTTCTCAAACGCGAAAAGCGGATCGTCGCTCAGACAGCGGGAACCCCAGAAGCGGAAACCATCACGGCGGATCAGCGTGGTGATATCGTTCTGGTTCAGCAGGCCCGCATCGGTTGCCGGGTCCTGCAGATCCCAGAACACGTCCGCAGAAATACCCGTCACGCCATTTACGCCAACGTTAGACAGGGATTTGTGCCAGCCCGTATCGTTGTCGATTTTGGCGCGCAGGCCGAGGGCGCGGGCGGTGGCGTATGCCGTCGCCTCTGCGTTCGTGGTGGTGTCCCAGCTGACAAAATCAGGCCAGATCAGCATTCCCTCGCGCTGGCTGAAATTGGCGCGATAGGCAATCGCCTCTTCGATGGTTTTGCAGCCGTATGCAGTGAGGTAGGCAAAGCCGCGCAGGGACTGCGCCACGCTCAGCAGCTCCGTGGCGACCGCTTTAGTGTCATGGCCCGGCACGCCGAGAATGCGGGGCTTAACGCCAAGCTGGCTTTGTGCAGCCAACAGGGCTTTCATGCCAGTACGGCGGCCCTCTGCGGTCACGCCGCCGATAATGTTAGAGGTGGTTTCCGCTTCTGTTTCGCCCTGGGGGACGCGGACAACGACCGTTACCGGCTTTGACTGATCGCCGATAGCGTCCAGCGCGCGGGCCAGCGTGCCGCTTTCGCCTGCCTTGCCGCTGGCCGTCAGTACGTCAGTTAACAGAACGGGCTTATTCAGCGGAAACGCGGCGGGGTCAGCGTCGTCTGCTGTACAGACCATCCCGACAATAGCCGTGCTGACAGTGCTGATCGTGCGCGTGCCTTCGTTAATCTCCTGCACGCGGACGCCGTGATGATATGAATCCTGAGCCATAAAGTTTCTCCAGAGAATGGGTCAGGACCATGTTGCAGGCATCGCGCCGTCAGGTCAGTCGGGGGGGGTTGTATGGTGTTTCGCACAACAGCAGGAGGAAAAACGCGTAAAGATTGTATCGGGTATTGTCACTTCTGACCGTGCTACGGTTGATGGCCGGCACGGTCAGAATTAACCGTGCGTGCCGTTACCAGAAGACAGAAAAAAGCCCCGCATTGCGGGGCGATCATCATGATTCTGGTTGCGCAGGCCAGCCACTATCCAATGCCCTGGAGGCTGTAAGTACTTCCAGAGCGCCAGATATCGACAGGCCTATTTCTCCCTTACAGTAACATCAATCAAAACAGGCTCGCCTTTCTCATTGGCGGCGAGCATTTTTCCTGCAGGTATTTCAGTTGTTTTGAAAAACCAGTTATCATCCGGCAGTTCAGTTGCATCAGTGATGTCATGAAAGCCTGGAATAACTTCGGTCAACGTTATCGGATTAAACAGGCGCATAATAAACTCTCCAGGAGAAACCTGAATTTGATGGACTACCCGTTGCGGACATAGTGCAACGGGCTTTGAAGCCAGCTTTTGTTGTTAATGGATCAATGACCATAGATGTATGAGCAAGATTGACCGTAGCACCAGGATCCCCAGAAAGGCGCTCAGCGATGCTGATATAACGCGTCAAATCAGGTAACTCTATGGGGTAATTAACTGTGGCTAAGCCATTATCTATGGCTACACCAGATCCCATCATCTCAATGGCACCATCAGACCATATCACCCATACACCGTTTGCGTTCCTGCCTCGACTCGTTACAAATTTAGCTCCTCCTAAACCAAGGTATTCGAGAACGTCAGCAATGCCGCCCTTGCCGATGATATCCCTGCCTGTCTGGGTTAAATCGGTCTGGGCTACAGTGTCCACACCAGTAAAATACGGAAGCTTATTAGCGCCCGTTAGCAAGCCAGCCAGCGCGGTCAGTGTTGCGTCTGCTGCCTGTTTACCAGCCAGCGCATTCAGTACGGTGGTAGAGAAATTTGGATCGTTACCCAGGGCCGCCGCCAGCTCGCTGAGGGTATCCAGTGCCGCCGGAGATGATGCGACCAGTGCAGCAATAGCTGATTTTACAAACGCCGTGGTAGCAATCTGGGTATTATTGGCAGTTTGCACAGCTGTCGGTGCTGTTGGCGTTCCGGTCAGGCCAGGACTTGCCAGAGGGGCCTTAAGCGCCAGCGCATTGTTTAACGCCGTTACCAGCGCCTGCACAAAGGCCGTATTAGCAATCTGGGTTGAGTTATTTCCTGCCGCTGCAGTTGGCGCTTTCGGCGTGCCGGTCAGCGTAGGGCTTTCTTTTGGCGCATACTGAGTGTGAGGGTCCACTGCAGCAAGGTGTTTTGCCATCAGGTCATCTACATACACCTTTAGCTCCAGCACCTTGTCATCCACATATTTGCGGGTTGCCAGCACTACTGCCGGATCAATTTTCAGGGTGACGTTTTCAGTGCTACTTGTGATAAGCACCATGCGCACCGTCTGTGTGCGGCCGCTTCCCTCAGCCAGCTGCGGCTTGTAACTCTCCGGGCAGTTACCGAGGGCAATCAGCGCACCGGTGTCATCGAAAAGCCCAACCTCTCGAATCCACCACCCGCCCTCCGTTTCGGGGATCACCTGCTCAGCAATAATCTGACTGCTGTTCTGCGGGTCGATATACAACATGTTGAGGTCAGCGCGGCGTTTTTCATTAACCAGGACCGTTTGTTTTGCGTCCGGGGTCGGCAGCACGCCGCCGCCATCTCCCACCGCCATCTTAGTAATTTTCAGCGGGACACCGAGCGCGGCGGCGCTTGCCAGTTTCGCCGCGCCGATCTCCGTCAGCAGGGTATAAAATTTTGCGCTCATGAATTCACTCTCACAGTATCAATAACATGGACCGCACCGCCCTCATAGGCGGTACCGCCGGAAATAATGGTTTCGTTGATGTACGGATAAACCGTGATTTCTTCGCCCGTATAGGTGGCAGCGCCCACCCAAAGATCACCGCTGGTCTGAAGGTTTATGGACATCCCCACCAGATGACGACTGCACGGTTTGGCATCACTAATCAGCCGCTCCAGCTCCAGATAGGTTTCTTCCGTTATGCCCTGGTCCTGCACGCCAATATCCAGCCGGAACGTGCCCGGCGCCTCTCCGGTTTTCCACCATTCGATAACACGGATCAGGAAACCGAACGGTTGCACAGCCCGGCGCACAGCGCTGATAGTTCCTTTATGCTGATGAATAAAAAATGCATCCCGGACTACCTGCCTTTTCACGTCCTCCACCCAGCTTTCGTCCCAGCGGTCAACAGAGAACGCCCAGGCCAGATAAGGCAGAAACTTTACCGGGCACGTGGCAGGGTTCCACAGGTCACGCAGCGGCACATTCAGCCCGGTGATATCACTGCACGCGGCGGCAAGGCGGCGCTCCAGCGCGGACGACCCCGGCGGTAACAGGCTATTCATCCGTACCACCTTTCAGCACAGACCAGCTTTCGCACCATGCGGCCTGCGTTTTATCCAGCACCACATCCTGCGCCGGGCTTGCCAGCTCCACGCGCTGTACACCCTCGACGTGCAGGGCAGCAAAGATAGCGCTGCGCCGGATATCACGGCCCAGCCGTGTCTGGCTGGCGATATACTTTTCAAGCCGCGCGCGCGCGGCCGCAAGAATTGGCTCCGCTTCTGGTCCGGGATAGAAATACAGCGTGGCGTTAATCTCATAGGGCACGATCGCCGCACTCTGCACCGTCACGCGGTCCGCCACGGGTCGAATACTTTCATCGTTCAGCGCCGCATCCACGACGGCCAGCAGATCGGCAGGTGCAGCGCCGTTCCCGTCGCGGCTCAGCACAGTGATAACCACCGTTGCAGGGGTGGGGCTGGTTGCCGACACATCAGCAACTCGCCCGTCTGCGCTGCGCGCATGAAACTCATAAGCCGCTGTAGGTCCGGCCACGGACAGGCCCTCAAATGCCTGCGGTACACGCAGCCGTAACTCGTCGTCGGTTTCCATCGCCGCCGCAACCGGCGGCACGGCGTTATCATCTGCAGGCGTGACGACCATACGCCCGACGCCATAGTTAGCTGCCAGCTGATCCAGATCGCTGCCAAGCGCATAGGCCACCATGACAGCCTGGGCGGCCTCGTTGATGCGCTGGCGTAAGAGAATTTCCCGGTAGGTATTTTCCTGCAGCAGCTTCACCACCGGATCGGACTCCAGCGCCAGCGTGCGCCGCACGGCGTCCTGTTCGTCAGCCGGATAAAGGGCGATAAACGCCGCCTTACGCACGGCCAGCAGGGTTTCAAAATCCGGCACATCAACAATTTCCGGGGCGGGAAGCTGGGAGAGATCGACGGAACTCATACGACAGCCCCCACGTCTACCGAGAGGCTGAGAGGGGCGTTATCTGCACGGTAGCCCGTCAGGTTAACAACCATTTTGCCGTCCATGCTCGTTTCCGTAGTCACGCCCGTCAGCCTGATACGCGGTTCCCAGCGGCACAGGGCGCTGTATGTTGCCGCCATAACCTGCAGCCGGGTAACGGCGTTCTGCGGCTGGTCTATCAGTTCAGCCATCAGCGAGCCATATTCCCGGCGCGCCAGACGCGAACCAACCGGCGTCACCAGAATATCGCGCACAGACTGACGGATGTGCTCAACGTCCGTCAGCGCGCCGCCTGTCTGCGCGTTCATACCCAGATACATCATCAAGCTGGCCCTCCCGTTAAACTGCCGCCACTCTGAACGCCGTTGTGTTTGTGGCTGTGCACTACAACGCCGTTTGAACTCATCGCCCCGCCGGACTGCGTAACCTCACCGTTGATCACGACCTCGCTGTTGATACTCGTCCGGGCGGCTTCAACGACAAACTCACCCGTTTTTACCTGGATGCTTTCCGGTGCTTCTAAAACAATCTTTGCCCCGGCTTTTAGCAGGTAGCGCCCGGTTTCCGGCTCGTACTCAATCCAGCCGCCGTCCGGGAACGTCGTTACCTGTGCATCCTCTGATACAGAGGGCGGCGGGTTGTCGTTTGAGTAAATCGCCGGTAACACAAACGCCGTGGTGAGATCGCCGCCGATGGACAGCAAAACAACCTGCTCACCCACGGACGGCCGCCACCATGTTCTGGACCGGCCAGCGCGCATCGTCAGCCAGTTAAGCCACGTCGTCTGCAGTTCGCCGGTCTGCACGCGGCACTGCCAGTTTTCAGCGTCCACCTCGATCACCACCCCGGTTCTGACCAGGTTCAGCAGCAGGCGGTACAGCTCAGCAAGGTTAAATTCGGGATTTTTCATGGGGTCAGTTTTCCATTTTTGCCGCCGGGTGATGAGTCGCGGGCGTTGTGCGATGCGCCAGACAATGTGCCGTCAGCGGGACAGGTGTTCCATGATGAGATCGCGCACCATCTCTTCAGATGCGTCGGTTATGCCGAGCAGTTCACGGCGGGCATAGGTAACTTCGGGCCCGTACTTCCTGACACGATCGCGCAGGCCATAGTGATGGACGCGGGCTATACGCTGCACCCTGCCTTCAAAGGCCACCTCTGCAGCGTCGTTTGTGGTCCGGGTTTTGAGGTAGCGGGCTGTCCGCAGCTTGCTGAACATCTGCCGACGGATGCGGCCCGACTTCGCCCGGCCTTTCGCTTTCCGGGGTTCGTAGGCGCTGCCGTCCGGGTTGCGCTGCAGCTTTATATTTTGCTGCTGCTGCTGTCGCAGCTGCACGGCCACATCACGCATCAGCTTTCGCCGCTGCGCCGTTCCCAGCTGGCTAATCAGTGCGTTCAGCCAGTCATCCATCTGTTTCAGCTCAGCCATGATGCGCTAACCAGTGCTCATCGTGGCTGGCAGGGCCGTCCGGCTCCGCCACTGCCTCCACCGTTGCCACACCATCACGGACCGTAACCAGCACACGCTCCGTCAGAGCCAGATAAATGCTGATATCAACCAGATCGTTTTTCAGTATTTCCACCTCAAAACGAAACAGCCGTTCGCGCAGCTCCGGGTTATGCAGGGCGTCCGGCTGGTTTTCCGTCAGCCACTGCAGCACCACCGCCGTCAGCAGGTTCTGATCGCCACTGAAATCAGTAACGACCATATTCAGTGTGTACTGATACTCCCAGCCAAGCCCCGGCACGCCTGTGCTCACAACCTTTCCGTCGTCAACGAACAGATGCAGCGCGTCCGGGTTAGCACTCAGGTAAGGGATGCTATTCAGCGCCGATCGCAGGGATGAGGGTTTGTTCATGGTTTTCCTGACAGTCAACAATCATATCCACCCTGGCCGCACACTGCGCCCAGCCCGTTTCCGCCGCCTCTTTAGCGGCAAGCAGCTCGCCGTTATTGGTCGGCCCGCTCGCTGGCAGCTGGCAGCGCGTCACCTTCGGACAGGAAAGCGCGATAACCGGCCGCTCCGGTAATTGCCGGGCGCTGTTGCAGCCGGATAACATCAGCAGGCAAAGGAGTGTCAGCCCACTTTTTAACGTCAGGGTTTTCATTGGTCAGCCTCTTAATCTGTTCAGCCCGCGCCACTGCAGCGAGAGTGATTGCATCCTGTTCCTGCTGATAGGCCAGCTGAAAGCTGTCGTTTGCCCTGGCCATCAGGTCAACCGCAGCCAGCTGGCTACGGGCGCGGCCCAGATCCACATTTAGCCCGGCAATATCACGATCCCTGTCGCTGATATCCCGCCGGGCCTCCCGTAACTGCCAGCCCAGCCAAAGCGTCAGGGCCAGTAACAACACACCGGTGATCGTTACGCTGCGGGGCATGGTTGCGCACCTTCACGCCAGTCTTTCAGCAGCTCAGCCAGCATCCAGCGCATACAGCTGACCAGGACCACGCTAATCAGGTAAACGACTGCGGTTGCAAACCAGCCGGATTGGAGCAGGGCCGCGACTACAAACACAAGATTGTTAACCCACCTTACCTCCGCCCAGCCCGACGACGGCTTATCCAGTCCGAACATTTTGCAGAGGATTGGCGGCATTGATTCGCTGCCTGGCCTGACCACGTCGCGCTCACAGAACGCATAAATGACATAGCCGAAAAGGCCAAGCATCAGCAGACCGGCGGAGGCAAGCGACCGTAAGTAAACGAAGCAGGCCGCCGCACTCATTACCACGCTCTCCGGTTGAAAAAGCCCCCATGCCAGTGCTCCCAGAAACAGAACATGAACCACCCATGCAATCAGTTTGGTTTTCACAGTGTCACCCCTTTTACGCACCATGCCAGTTCCCGCGCGCGGCGGTTTTCCAGCCCGCTGTTTTTTATTCCGCTGACGTACACCCAGCGTGGAAGCTGATTGCACGCCTGCAGCCATTGACCGCGCCTAATGAACGCCGCCATTGTTGATTTACACACCGCACCCGTACCGACGTTAAACGCCAGGCTCACAAGGCTGTCATAAACCTGCTGCGGCATGGCTACCGGCACACAGACTGCCAGCCTGCGCTCAACGTTGAGCACATCGCCGATCAGGTTGCTGGCCGCCTGGTGCTCGTTGATGGTTTTGCCTGGCACCACTCCGGCGGTATGCCCGATCCCGTTAGTCCACACCCCGGCGTCGCACTGGTACGGCGTCAGGCGACAGCCCTCATAATCTGCAATCAGCTGCAGACCCTGCGGGGAGGTTTTCAGCAGCTCAAACTGTGGCAGCGTGGCAGCGATCGCCAGCACCACACCAATCAGGCAACGCTTAACGATTGACGCGCTCATAAGCCTCCCGGCTGATTTTTCCGGCCTCAAGCAACTGAAACGCCTTGCGCCGGTAATACCATGTGATCCCCAGCGCCGCCGTACCCAGCACCATTCCGAATACGGTTCCCACGTCCTGGATATCCCAGTTACCCAGCCAGGCGAGGAAAACCGCTATCCAGTAGGTCATGGCCGCTGTTACCCGTTCGATAGTCATATTCACTCCCAGAGCTGCACGGTCTGCGCCGTGGGGCTGCTGACCAGCTCAGGCAGCTCCACCTCTAAACCGTGCGGCAGAACGGGGCCAACAGCGGCCAGCCCCGGATTGGCGGCCAGCACCGCTTCTGTCATACCCAGCGTACGCCCGTAGTGACGCCAGCAAATCGCGTCTACCGTGTCATACTGCTGCGCCCGGACTTTCATCAGATCAGCTCCACCGTCATGTGTGGCAGGTCCTGCAGACGGGCGATCGCCCAGCGTGCATCGCGCCACAACTCACCCAGGCCGCTTTCCATTTCGTCCGCCTTTTTGTTCCCTTCCGCCGTGCTGTCAAAATCCCGGTACTTCTCAACCGTCAGCGCCTTTGTCCAGCACCAGACAGCGCGGCGGTACAGCTGCACGCGCTCGCTTTCACCATCGATTTTTTCCGCCGGAACATCAGCCAGGACAGCACAGCCCCGGTCCATTTGTTTCTGGCGAAAACTGAACAGCTCCGCGTTTACCTCAGAAACGGCGGTCAGTGCCTGCTGCCTCAGCCGCTCCGTTGTTACCGTTCCGTCTAGGCGCATTTCACGACGGCACTCTGCCAGATCGAGATCGGGCCAAAAAAAGGTGTTCTGGATAATGTCCTGCGCGCTTTCTTTCACCGGCTCCGGCGAAACAAATTTCATGTTCATTCACTACTCCCTGATGGGTGGGCGGTGGACGGGGTTTTGATGCGGCCTATAGCCTGTCGCCACCCCGTGCCGCCCCGCGCGTGGGCACGTTCGGTTAGCCGCCGTTGACGGCTTTTTTCAGCCGGGCTTCCAGCTGCTTAATTTCTGTTTTCACGCCGCAGTTCATATCCAGCTGCAGGGCACGCTTAAGGTGATTCAGCGCCGCGACGGCCTGATCGTTGTCACGCAGGGCAAACCCCAGCGCCTTGTAAATCCGGGCGCGGGACTGATCCGGCATGTCGTGCGGCTCAACCAGCTCCAGCGCCTGCGTCAACAGGGCAGCGCTGAACGTTTCACCTCCTGCAAACGCCCGCATAGCGGCATCGGCAAACTCTTCTGCAATGGCAGTCGCCGTGGTGCGGTTGAATCGCTGCGGCAGTACCCAGCCATGCCGCAGGGCGTGGCGGGCAATCTCCATCGCACCGGTGTAATTACCGGTATCGATGCGCCAGATCAGAACGAACATCGCCACATCGTCCTGCCGTGCAGAGTCCGCCGCCAGCACCCCGGCAATCCAGGCGTCATAGACAGGCAGAAACTCACGTTTCAGGGCAATCTTGCGTTCCGTTCCCTGCACCGTTTTCAGGCGGCGCATGTGCTCGCCGAGCTGCATCAGCATTTTTTCATAGCCGCTGGCCCCGGCAGCACTGCCGCCCGGACGGGCGGCCTCCTGTGCCTGGACAAAGCGCGTATGTGCGCGGAATGGGTTCATGGTTATGCCCCGCCGCCTGCCGGATCCTCAGCCGCCTGCGGTGCTGTCGATGCGTTCATGCTCTGCACGACGGTCGCCGCCATTGCCACGATGCGCGCAAGTTGCTCATCTGACATATCCGCCGCTGCAGTCTGCTGCGCCGGTGCGTCTTCGTTTTCCAGCACCTCGATGTTTTCAATCAGCGCCACGCAGTCGTAATCCTCAATCACGTACGCCTCGTTGACAGATTCGAAGTTTTCAATGCGATCGCGCTTCGGATTATCGATAACCGCGCGGCGGCGGGTGCCGTCCTGCCAGTAAATCGACAGGTTATCCAGACGGGTGATCAGGATGGCGTTAGCCGGGAAGAAAGGAGCCTGCACAGCGGGCAGGCCGCCGATACGCTTCTGGCTGATAATCAGATCGGCGGCCAGCGCCTCGCTGTTAGGCTGGTCACGGTTGACGATAGGGAAATATTTATCGGCCATCAGCGAACGGCCACAGATAACGACCAGCTCAGTATCGTCCTGGTACCACGGCTCGATTTTCTCGCTGACCGCGCCCATAACCAGTGCGTCGAGATTTTTAAAATCGCCGCCCTTGCCGATACGCACCGTCTGAGAAATAACGGTGCCATCGCTGCCCACAATCCGGTTCAGTACGCGCACCGGCGCTTCACGGCGGATTTTCTCCAGCCAGCCGATATTCACGTCCTGCAAGAGTGGATAGGTCAGGCGATCAGAGGTCTTTTCCCGGCGCTCACCGTTAAAGCCGATCATGATGCGGTCAAGCGCCTGACGCTTGATAATCGCGTCACGGATGCGGATCTGGAAGTCTTCAAACTTCGCCCACAGGTCCAGCTTTTCATAGCCCAGAGCGGTATCAAAGTTAGTCTGGGTGCACTTGTAGCCTTCGCCGTCGATATAGGTCGGATCGGTCGGCTCGCGCTCTTTTTTGGTAGTGTCCGTGGTTCCGGCCACCGTCGAGCCGATGCCCAGACCCAGACGCTCACCGGACTGCTCATCCACCGGCACGATATTGATACGCGTCAGGAACGCGGACGACTCCTGGATTTTAGTTTCCAGCGTCTGCGCGATCGATGGCTCAGCGGTGTACTTAGAGCCAATATCGCCTACGTCGATTCCGTTAAGCTTCGCCAGCTGCTGCAGGTAAGCGTTAAAGGCAAAGCGGGTTTTCTTTTTCATCGGGTTTTGTGCTCCGTCAGCAGGTGGTTAATTGTTCTGAACTGCCGTTACCGCCGGAAGAGAACGGACGGCGATCGCTGCGGCTGTCTTCCTCGGATAACTTCTCGCGCAGGGTAGAAAGCTCCGTTTCTGCCGTGGACAGCTTTTGCTGCATGCCATCAAGGCGCTGTGAAAAATCACGTTTCAGATCGCCGAGGCTTTGTCCGAACTCAGCGACAGATTCAGACAGCGACTGGTGCGCTCCCGCGACCTCTTCAACGGCCTGATGCACATCAGCAAAACGGGCGGCGTCGTCAGCGGATTTACGGGAAAGCAGCGCCTTGATGCTGGCGAAAAAGCTCGGCTTTTCTTCCGGCAGGTCTTCAAATTCGAAGAGAGTTTCTTCGGCAGCGGTGAAAAGGTTGTCGCGATCCTGTTTGCGACGCGCCAGCGGATTAGCCTCAGCGCTGGCGCTGAACTGCAGCATTTCCGTGCCCAGGCTGGCCGGATCGTCAGTGACAGCCAGGCCGACCAGATAGGCTTCCCCGGTGTCGGAAAATTTCGGGTTTACCTCCATTGAGGTGAAGAGTTTCTGCAGCTTCGCGGTCATGGAAACCAGCTCGTCGGTCGGGACAATCCAGGCGTATAACGCCATCTTGCCTTTCAGCGGACCTTCACTAATTTCCTCCGCTTCCAGCGCTTCCACGATGCCGAAACGGCGGAAAGCGCTGTCAGGCGTATAGCCCTTGATGTGCTCCATATTGACTACAGCGGTGTAGACCTGCTGGCTGTAATTCGCTGCCATCTGGGTCAGCCATACGCGATCAATGGTGCGCCCGTCAGTGGTGGCACCTTCCACCCCAATACGAAAACGCTTTGATTTTTTTGCCATCTGTCCGGCTCCGGTTGTTCTGGACGTGTCGAGAGGCTTTATGTTTGCGTTTCAGGGGAGGGAGAAACAACGCGCGGCCATTGTGGGAAAAATGGCACAACAGGGCGAAGCGGCGCAGGTGAACGCGGGGCCGTAGTCTGACGCCATGAACATGACGACGATTAACCCGGACCTCGACCCGCGAAAACAGGCGATGTTTCTGTATTTCAGCGGTATACGCATCGCCCGCATTGCTGAAATGCTGGGAGAGAAACCCGCAACCGTTCACAGCTGGAAAAAGCGCGACAAGTGGAGCGAAATCGGCCCCTTGGATCAGATGCAGCTGACCACGGCGGCGCGCTATTGCCAGCTCATCATGAAGCCCGCAAAGGAGGGGCGAGATTTTAAGGAAATTGACCTGCTGGCCCGTCAGGCAGAACGCCACGCCCGGATCGGGAAATTTAACGACGGCGGTAACGAAGCCGACCTCAATCCTAAGGTAGCCAACCGCAACAAAGGCCCGCGCAGGCCGCCAGAGAAAAATGTTTTCAGCGATAACCAGATCGAGAAGCTGGAAGAAATTTTCCACTCCACCATGTTCGACTACCAGCGCCAGTGGTGGGAAGCCGGGAATAAATACGCCGTCAGGAACCTGCTGAAATCACGCCAGATCGGGGCGACGTTCTTTTTTGCCCGTGAGGCACTGATTGATGCGCTCATCACCGGCCGCAACCAGATTTTCCTCTCAGCGAGTAAAGCCCAGGCTCACGTTTTCAAGCAGTACATTGTTGAGTTTGCGAAAGAGGTAGATGTAGAGCTGCGCGGCGATCCGATGGTACTGCCGAACGGGGCGACGCTGTATTTCCTCGGAACCAACGCCCGGACCGCGCAGAGCTATCACGGAAACCTCTATCTGGACGAATATTTCTGGATACCAAAATTCCAGGAGCTGCAGAAAGTGGCGTCCGGTATGGCGCTGCATAAAAAATGGCGTGAAACCTACTTCTCCACGCCGTCCAGCCTGACGCACAGCGCCTATCCGTTCTGGTCCGGTGCACAGTTTAACAAGGGCCGGACAAAGCACGACAGGATAGAGATCGACCTCTCCCACAGCCATCTGGCGCGGGGCGCACTCTGTGCTGACGGCCAGTATCGCCAGATCATCACCGTGGAAGATGCGGTGCGCGGTGGCTGTGACCTTTTCGACCTGGAGCAGCTGCGCCAGCGCTACAGCCCGGAAGATTACCAGAACCTGCTGATGTGCGTGTTTATGGACGATCTGGCGTCTGTATTCAATCTGGCCCTTATGCAGGGCTGCATGGTGGACAGCTGGGAAGTCTGGGACGACTTTGAGCCGCTGATGATTCGCCCATTCGCTAACCGCCCGGTATGGATCGGCTATGACCCGGCGAAAGGGACAACGAACGGCGACAGCGCCGGGTGCGTGGTGATCGCGCCCCCTCTGGTGCCGGGCGGCAAGTTCCGCATCCTGCAGCGCTACCAGTGGCGCGGGATGGACTTCCGCGCCCAGGCAGAAGCCATCCGGCAGCTTACCCTGCAGTTTAACGTGACCTATATCGGCATCGACTCGACCGGCGTGGGCCACGGCGTCTATGAGAACGTGAAGGCGTTCTATCCCGGTGTCCGTGAGTTTGTCTACAACCCCAACGTCAAGAATGCCCTGGTGCTCAAAGCCTACGACATCATCGCGAGTCGCCGTCTGGAGTTTGACGCGGGCATGACCGACGTAGCCCAGTCATTCATGGCGATCCGCAAAAGCACCACGGCCAGCGGAAACCGGCCAACGTATGAGGCCAGCCGCAGCGAGGAAGCCAGCCATGCAGACCTGGCCTGGGCAACCATGCACGCACTCTTTAACGAACCGCTGGAAGGCGCAACGGCGAATAACAGCACTATTGTGGAGATTTACTGATGGGTAAACGTAAGCCCCGCGCGCAGGAGCTGCACCGCCAGTCTGCCGCGCAGACCATGACCGAGCAGCCCGGCGGCGCTCATGCCGAGGCGTTTTCATTCGGGGACCCCGTGCCAGTGCTCGATCGCCGCGAACTGCTGGACTATCTGGAATGCGTTCAGGTCGACAGGTGGTACGAGCCGCCCATCAGCCTGGACGGGCTGGCGCGAACGTACCGCGCAGCAGTCCATCACAGCAGCGCAATACAGGTGAAACGTAACATTCTGGTCAGCACTTTTAAGCCGCACCGCCTGCTGTCCAAGCAGGCATTTGGCCGTTTCGTCCAGGATTTTCTTGTCTTTGGTAACGCCTACCTTGAAAAGCGGGTGAACCGGTTAGGCGACACGCTGACGCTTGAGGCTTCGCTTGCCAAGTTTACCCGGCGCGGCATTGACCCGGATCATTACTGGTTTGTGCAGTACGGCTACCAGAAGCAGCCCTATGAGTTTGCGCCGGGCCGGGTTTTTCACCTGATGGAGGCTGATCTGAACCAGGAGATTTACGGCCTGCCGGATTACCTGTCCGCCATCCCGTCCACACTGCTGAACGAGTCCGCGACCATGTTCCGCCGGAAATATTACCTGAACGGAAGCCACGCGGGCTTTATCATGTACATGTCAGATCCCGCGGCTAACCAGCAGGACGTGGATAATATCCGCGAGGCGCTGAAAAAATCGAAAGGGCCGGGCAACTTCCGCAACCTGTTTATGTACAGCCCGAACGGGAAGAAAGACGGCATTCAGATCATCCCGCTGTCAGAAGTTGCGGCAAAGGATGAGTTTCTGAACATCAAGAACGTAAGCCGCGATGACATGCTGGCCGCCCATCGTGTGCCGCCGCAGCTGATGGGTATTATTCCGACTAACACCGGCGGGTTTGGTGATGTGGAGAAGGCCGCCCGCGTCTTTGTTCGTAACGAGCTGCTGCCATTGCAGAAGCGCATGGAAGAGCTGAACGACTGGATCGGGGAGCAGGTGATCCGCTGGGAACCGTACAGCCTGGACCTGGGAGACGACAGCGCCAGCTAACCCAGCAGACCGCCCGTCAGGGCGGTTTTTTTTGGCTTTCAATCCTTAAACGACCTGCCTCCTCAGGTGCTGACCCACTCAGCACGCTTCTAAGGCCCTCTGAGCGACTCTATTTTTGGCATCTCCTCCGCAGCGCTTCGCTTCGCTGCAACCCACAGCGGCCCGCACGCGCACGAATTGCCCCCTTCCCGGCATGCCTGCCGGGGTCAAAAATGGCCTTCTGACCCCGCTTTAACCTCAAAGCGCGCGCTCGTAGCCCCGCCACGCCTGCGCGCTTTATGTAATAGTTTTCATGCAGGTGCATGAGATATGAAAAAGCCCGTCAGAACTGGCGGGCCGGGGCATAAACGATCCTCTAACGATCCTTCATTTTCATGCACCATAGACATGCACAACCGCGTGAACGGCGCGGCAATGATAAAACCATCAGATCACAGGGCAGTTATCATCGCTGATTGTGCGGTTGATGAGGTGCGTAACCCTGCCTAAAACAACCACATCGTCCAGTGCTTCACCTTCCAGCGCTTCGCCGTCGGATGTTATAAAAGAGTGACCGGCAACTTTTGCGAAATGCGTACGCCCGAATGCCTGGATCAGAACGTCCGCACCAGGCGGGCATTTTAATGCGGGGTTAATCACCGCATAACCTGCTGATGTTTCAATAATACGACTGTTAGCTGTGATGCCGCATAAGCTGTTTGGAGTCAGGACAGTCTCTACATAGTCCTGTGCCGGGCTAGGAAATCCCATAACTAACGCCTCGCTTCGCTCGTTGTTCAACCCCATGAAAATCAAAACTTAAGTTTTGTTATTCATGGGCTTATCTCATTTTGCTTCGTAAAAAATATTGCTTTCCGTTTCTTCATTTTCTTGATGAGCTAAATCGGCGATAAGGCTCAGCGCCAACTTTAGATCGGACGGTTTGCAATTGGCTAACAACGATACTTCGGCAATGAACTGCACGCAGGCCCACTTATGCGCACGACTTGAATCTTCCAGAATCATAATCCCCCCCTCACAACAATACTGTATATATTCACAGTATATAAAAAACTTTGGGAAGTGAAATGTTTTTTTATCTTTCAATCGGATATGTCTGAGGGAAATTGTTAAGCGCAACAATGGTTAACCGCGCTTACCTGTAAATTCGCAGCGTTATTTTGCGGCCTTTTCGAGCTGGCGCACCCTGTTCATGATGCTGGTCGCCCTAGCTGAGGCTGGCGTATTAGCAGCATACACATCACCACTCGCCGAACCTCTACGCCAGCGGCCACCAATAAACAGCGCCGCGCCGGAAATTAACGACAGCGCCTCTCCCCGGCTGAGTGTTTCGCCGGTTAAAAGGTGCATTTCGTCAATTGCCCTGGCTATGGCCGCCGCGTTCTGCTCTGTAACGTGGTCGAATTTTTGCCCGGTAGCCGTTTTTTTCTTCCGCAAACGCTCCGTTAACTGTCTGCGCTCGCGTCGGTTTAGAGGTTTGGTGAGATCGATGCCGGGATCCGGCACCGGATCCCCCGTACAGTTATTGACAGAACTCCGAGAGGGCGCAGGAGCGCCCTTAACGTCAACGGCCAGGTCAACGGCCCGCTTCGGTACAATTTTCCACTGCACAACGCGGGTCACGATCGGCGAGCCGTCGCCAACCTCGGTGTCGTAAACGCCCTTAACACGGACGGTTTCCTCGCCGTAGTCATTGACCGAATCGCTGCTTTCGTACCAGGTGCGCACCTGCAAATCGTCACGGCGTACGAACGGGCCGCCCTGGGCGTTTACATAACCGGCCCAGTCGCCTGCGTCAGCTGCGTCATGTACAAGGGCAAATTCGATACTCAGGCCGCGCGCCGTTTCTGCGTCAGCCATTCGACGCAGCTCGCGGTAAACGGTGACCGGCGCGCCGCCAACAAACTGAAACTGCCGGATGTGCCAGCGGGCCGCCCAGGCAGAAACAGCGGGCGCGGTCTCTTTAAGCGTTTCGCCGCTCTCGTCATCGCGCTCATCGTCCAGGGCGTAGCCGTCGATATTTTTGCTGATGTATTTCGCAACATAGCCAGTTGCGCTCCCCTTGTCGGGGTCGATAGCCTCAGCATGGAAGCGGGCCTTGCGGGCTTTATCGCTTTTCAGTTCCTGACGGTCTTCCTTGCAGGCGTATTTACTGATGATGGCTCGTACGCGGGTCACGTCTTCCGGCAACATGAACATCAGCATATGCCAGTGCGGCGTACCATCGTGGTGAGGCTCGGCCACTCGGATCCCGAACACGCGAATCTCATCGCGGTGAAGTTTGGCGCGGATTTTGGCCCACAGCCCGGTAAGGTAACGCTGGGTGTCCGCCGGGCTGGAGCCGTTCCATTTGGTGTTGCGATAACCGGCGCGGGTTGTTGCGTGGAATTTTGACGGGGCGGTGAGGGTGTAAAACTCACCGACATAGCCCAGCTCGTTGCAGATGTTTTCAAAGCCGCGGATGCGGGTCATCAGCTCACAGCGACGGATCGCCGGATTAGCCACGCTGCCGTCATATTTGTCGATCAGACTGATGCGGTTGCCTTCCTCGTCTTCCAGTTCCATCCCTTTGAGAAATTCACGCGTGCGGCGTTTCTGCTCGCGCCACTCCGTTACGCAACCTTTGCTTGCGTACGCCTTCCGCGTTTTGCTGACATTGCCAAGGGCAATTTGCAGATGCTCGCGCCACTCAGCAGCGACACGGCGCAGGCGGCCCTGCCACCATTTTTCTGAGGCCATGCGCAGGGTTGCCGGGGCCACATCCTCAGCTGTCACGAATTTAGTGGTGATACGCTCCCACAGCGGCGGCGCATTTCTGAAATGCCGGGTGATGCGTGCGGCGCAGTGGTAGGAGGCGTGCAGGATTTTCAGGTCGCTGCCGGCTTCCACCTCGATGGTGCCCAGTTCGGAAATAATGAAATTCGCGATATCACCGGCCAGCAGATCGATATCTGCTTTTGACATATCCGGCAGGCGATTGTAGCGGGCCGTCAAGTTTACCAGGCGGGACGCCATAAAGCGTACGTCAGCAGCGTCAAAATCACCGCTGAACGTAGCAACGGAAACCTCTGATGCGATCTCGTCGATGCTGTATTTATTTTTAACCAGCTCAAGGCGCGGCAGTGCCTTCCGGGTAAAATTCACCAGGAAGGCATTGGCTCGCTCTAAACCGTGATGACGCTCCAGCTCATCAGCGCGGCGGCGCACGTCGTAACGCACACAATCCGGCTGCCTCTCAAGTTCATGGCGCGCACGCAGCAACGCTGCAACCTGCTGATCGCGACGGTGCTGTTCTGCGTGTGTGAGGTACGGGCTTGCAATGGCCTCGCGTGGAGCATTCCAGCTGTGCGCATATCCGTTCATGCAAACTCCAGCGCCAGTTGCAGGGGCTGCGCGGGTCTGGATAGCCAGTTGCAGACAGCGGGCGGGCGAACAGCCTCAATCGTATTTTTAAGGATTGCGCACCGGTTACGCTTTATCATATTTATCAGTTCCTGCTCAGATAACCCCTGCGCATAGTCAGCTTCACGGATGGCTCGGGTCAGTTCAGGATATTTGGCCTCAAACTTCGGAACATTACAGGCAAGGTTGGTGCTGTCAGCAGTTGCCAGCGGGTAATTACCCAGCACCCGGCCATCGAGCATCCGCAGGCCATGAATCATGGTTTTGAAATTATGTTTACCGTAGACAGCTTCGAACGCGTCTTTCATACGGCGGTGCCAGAGCTGGGTTCGGATAACGGCATATTCGCCGGAAGAACCAAAACAGACGCGAGGCCATTCCCGGCACAGCTCAACCAGGCGATCAAGTGATTCATGCAAATGCCACACAGGCGCAGCTTTATCACGAAGGCAGCCAGGCAGACTGGCGATAAGAGCATCGTTATCTGCCTCGCCCCCCCCTCGATCACGTCTGGGATAACAAAAAAGCTCAACTTAGGGTTGTGGTAGTGAGGGATTAGCCATTCATAAAACTCGGACCAGTTGATAACGAGGCCGCGCTTCCATGCGGAAAATGCACCGTTATCTATCGCAACAGCAGCGGCATGACGAAAAGAGGCGGCAAGCTGATCGGGTCGCGCATACGACACAAAAGCGCCAGCGCCGCTCACCGCAATTCGATGAACGTCGCCAGCGCCACCCCACACAGGTGTTCCGTGATAATGGACAACGTTAGTCACGGAACCGCCCCGACTCATGCAAGCCCCACATGAAACACAGAGAAGTCCACAGCATCGGCATAATCGACGCCCGTCCAGAAGAACGACTTAGAAACAGCGATAACCTCAGCGGCAGATTTGCTTTTACCGGCGGCCACGCCCATGCTGCGGGCGGCTGTAATTTTATGAAGGGTGAAATTACGGTACAGCGAGCCGATCAGAAGCGTGTCGCTGTTGGAGGCAACAACCGAATGACCTTCTGATGACCGGCGATCCAGAATTGAGGCCAGCCGATACTGGTCATCCTCGCTAAAACCTGCGGTGTGGTAACCGGCAAATGTACCGTCATACGGCGGATCGCAGTAAACCACATCGCCGGGCAGCAACTGCGCCAGGGTGTCTTCGTAACCGGCACAAATGAACGTTGCGCGCTGGGCCTTTTCAGCAAAGGCGCGGATTTCAGAAATCGGGAGGTACGGCTCTTTGTAATTACCGTATGGCACATTGAAATGCCCGGCACGGTTATAACGACACAGCCCACGGTAACAATGGCGATTCAGATAAAGAAAATATGCCGCTTTATCCATAGGGCTAAGTGCACCAGTATTAAAATACTGACGGCATTTGTAATAGCCGCTTTCGGTATTGAGCTCCGCATACAGGCGCTCAATGAGATGAATAAAGCCGAGCACATCATCCTTAATCTGCTGATACATGTTAATCAGGTCAGGGTTGATATCCGCAACGAGATAGCTGGGATAATCAGTTTCCATCATCACAGCGCAGGAACCCGCGAACGGTTCAACCAGTCGCGGGCCAGCAGGCAGGTACTTTTTCAAGTGCGGCATAACGGCGGTTTTATTGCCCGCCCATTTCAGGATTGTGCTCATACAGCCCCCTTGTAGTGCTTGCCTTTCAGCTCGGCGATTTCCTGACAGGTGACGCAGCACTGCACGCCCGGAATAACCGCCCGGCGAGCAGCAGGAATATCGACGCCGCACGCCTGGCAGAAAAACGCAGAAGGCGCAGCCGGACGGCTACGTGCTTTGTGGGTGTGGCGCTCACGGTTTTCCTGTTCGCGCTGCTGTGCGAGATCCATTGAGTCGGCCATTAGTGCAGCTCCTGAGATTCGTTTTCAAAGCGGGCCGCTTCACGGCGCAACAGCTCGGCGGCTTCTTTGCCGTTCAGCCCCTGCTGGGTGATGTGGATAGCCAGCGACTCAAGACGGATTGAAACGGCGAGGGCGCGGTCTTTACGCTCCTCGTTTTTTGCGGCTGTCAGCAATACGGTCAGCGCATCGTTGTCAGCTTTAAACTTGCGGGTTTCGGTATTTCGCATATTCATTTCTCCAGAATTTGGGCAAAAGAATGCCCGGCGGGTTTACGCCATTAATTTCGCTTGGGGTTAATTACTCAGGTAGTACGCTCTCATGCGGCGAGAAACGACGGGGTAAAATTTCGCCCCAGCGAGCTATATCATTCATCGCTTTAATCAGTAACAACCGGCGGGACTGGTCGAAATATTCAAACGGCCTGCCGACCTCATCGCTTTTAAATGCGCCTGGCTCGTTGCGGTTCGCAAGCGTCATGACAACGAATTTGAAATCATCATTCAGCTTGTTGAAATTACGCAGCGCGCCGTTCTGCGTTGCTTTTAGTTTTTGATGAAACCGGGCGAAACACTCCTCGCCGGACATCTTCACCGGCTGCTCATCAGCACAACCAGCATTATTAAATGGCATCGCACCCGCGTTGATTGGTGCGGACATGTTGTTAATCATATCAACCTCAAAAAAGCTTTAACCCGACGCTTAAACGACGCGGGGCGCACAGTGTGCAGTTCACTTAATAATGCCGACTGGTCGCGGCTGGGATTCCAGCGCTTACGATCGCTTACCATGATCCAGCCGTGGCCGTAGCTCATGGACGGACTTTGACGAACAAGCAGCGATGCGAACGAGGGTTCATGTTTCATGCTCACCTCACATCAGCCCGAAGGTTGCGCCGATACCGCTGACAGTATCTACAGCGCTGGCTACGGCCGGGTTGCCCTGGACGCGTGCTTGCAGTGCGATGGCCGTTAACGTCAGCATTCTGATGCCAGAATTAACGCACTCGATCATTCCGTGCTTACGGGCTGGCGTCAGCCGTTCCGTTGATATGGCACCGGTTGCCAGTTCGCCGAGTTCACCCATCGCACGCATGACATAAATTTGCATTTTCTCGGGTGCCAGCTCGTTCACCGGTACACAAGGCAGACAATGAATCTGAGCCAAAAACCCATCAACAAGAGTTGAGTCCTCAGTCAGATCAGTCAGCGCCCATATTTCACGTGGCGTTAACTGGTGCGGTTGCTCAGGGTTAAGTTTGTTATAAAGCGTGTGCGGCTTGATGCCCGCCTTTACAGCTAGCTCTTTAACGTTGTGTGTTGCAGCGAACTTTCTGCAAGCATCATCAAAATGTGTATGTGACGAAACGCGAAAATCTAACATGCAATAAGTCCTTTTCAACTTGCATAATCAAGTTGCTCATGCAGCAACGTATTTGCAGTTCAACCCCTGAGCCAATAGACGAGCGCGAAACGCGACCATATTGATACGAGCTGCACCGCCAGGCTTTTTGCGAGGCATGAGGATAAGATCGCCGTCTTCAACCATTTGTTTTACGGTGCGGACGCAATAGCCGTACTGTACTGCAAACTCTTCGTACGTCATCAGATCGGGGCCTGACGGGATTGCAATTTGTGGAGTCATGGGTGATTATCTCCGGTTAGTTGTTGTTTTGATGCATTGGCGTGCATTTGTTGATTCATGGGCAAGATTAATTGCTCATGTGGGTAAGGTCAACCCCAAAAGAGCAGGAAGGGTGAAAATAAATGGGACATGAGAAGGGAACCCCGAAGGAAATACTTAACCGAATGAAGCTGGCCTATGGCGTAACCAGTAACACTGAGCTCTCAAATCTTACGAAAATACCAATCTCAACAATGAGTAACTGGCTCTCCAGAGATAGCATTCCTTTTAGATATGTGTACGAATGCGCCAATTCGACAGGTAAAGATGTTGACTGGCTTCTGAGTGGTGAGCTTGCAAATGCGAGTAATGAGGGGGCTGGAATTGCAAAGTTCACAGGCGAGCAGTCCATCTATAACGAGATCTTAAAGAGTGGCGGACAGGCTCTGCTGCAAAGGCTGATGCTTGCATATGGCTTCACAATGCAAAAGCAGCTAGGTGAGTTGCTGGGGCTTTCTTCAGGGACCATGAGCACCTGGGTTCGTCGCAATCATTTTCCCGGCGACGTAGTGGTTGCGTGCGCATTAGATACTGGCGTTTCGTTAAGCTGGTTGGCGACTGGTAAAGGCAATAAATTTGAGGTAGTTGAAACTGCCAATTCTACTGTTGCCATCCCGTGCTTCACTTTGTCGTCCGGGAAGTTAGAAGAAAATGGTGTGCGGGCAGTAGACAAGGATTTCATACCTAAGCAAACAAGTAAGCCTGCCTACATCAAAGGCCAAACATTCGATTGGCTCATTGATGAAAATAAGCGCGATGTCTCTAATGGACGTTGGATGCTTAGTATTGATGGTATTCATGATGTATATGATGTTATCCGCATTCCCTCTAATAAAATACAAGTTAAATTAATTAACTCAGGCGCAAGCTTCGCATGCAATGCCGATGACGTTGTTTGCATTGGACAGGTTATATTTTCAATTGAAAAAAATGTTTAAAAGGAATACTTATGCTTATTAACATAGCGAAGGCTTTCTCTTTAAGTTTTTTATTAATTACTTCATTTTCATCTTTTTCTAGGCAAATCCCACAGCCTATTCTTGATGCTTTGTCAGGTCTAAGGATAGAAACAATAAAGTTGGATAATCAGATTTTAACCGTCATTTACCAGGATGAGGATTTAGGCGACCTTATGGCCCTAACTGCGGCTGAAAGCGTTTGCTCTTCCCGGTTTAGTGAGGATTCTAAATGGCCGGATGATACGCTGAAAAGTATCAGGATTCTTAATCATTGGCAAATGCAAGGGTATACATTTGATATTGATGCAAAGTCTTGTGATGAATACGGGTACTCGGAAGGAACTAATGCAAATGAATTTTTCAAGGAACGGATGAAAAAATACCCCTGATGTTTTTTTGATTATTTTTAGAGATGCCGCGATATGACAGCAAAGAAACTTCCTTCTGGAGAATGGCTTGCCGATTTCCGTGTTGATGGAAAAGACAGCCGCCGCATTAGAAAAAAATTCGCCACAAAAGGCGAGGCTGTTTCGTATGAACAATATTATCGTGATGAAGCTCAGAATAAGCCCTGGATGGGTGAAAAAGAAGATCGCAGGCGCTTAAGTGAGATTATAGAGCTTTGGCATAACCTGCATGGACAGGCATTGGTAGCAAGCAAGACGCGACTGGCTAAACTGCAAATTGTATGTAACGGCCTGGGCAATCCAATAGCCGCCCAGCTGACTGCTAAAGATTGGGCGCATTATCGTGATCGCCGACTTAGGGGCGAGATTGACAACGGTTTCCATAAGGACCCGGCGGATTGGATAGTAAAGCCCATTACAGTCAACCGAGAGCAGCAATATTTGATGGCTGTTTTTAACGAGCTGAAACGGCTGGGAGAATGGACTCTTCCCAATCCGTTGGAAGGGATAAGGGTTTTCGCAGAAGCAGAAAAAGAAATGTCCTGGCTAACGCCTCCGCAGATTGTCCAGTTGTTCAAGGCCTGCGAGCAGTACGGAAAGGACAACCTGACTACTATTGTGAAAGTATGCTTAGCGACCGGGGCGCGATGGAGTGAAGCTGAACGGCTCTCACGCTGGCAACTTTCACCTTACAAGTTGACCTTCACAAAAACCAAAGGCAAGAAGAATCGAACCGTTCCCATACCGAAATGGCTTTATGACGAACTATCTTCACGGCAGGGACCCATGTTCAAGCCTTGCTATCAAGAGTTCAAGAAGATGCTCGCGCTGACGGATATAGTTCTGACCGAGGGGCAAAAGACCCATGTCTTGCGGCATACCTTTGCCGCTCACTTTATGATGAACGGCGGAAACATTCTTGTTTTACAAAAGATATTAGGACATTCAAACATTCGGGAAACAATGAGATATGCGCATTTTGCTCCAGACCATCTGGAAGAAGCGGCCGTACTCAACCCTATTGCAGAACCTAAGGCCATGATGTCCACCTTATGACCATCCGGGATGTTTGCGATTGCCCTTCGCTGCACTTAGGATACATTTAACTTACTGTTTTATTTAATTTTTCCTTTGGTATCAATAAGGTCTATTAAAAGCGTCTTAACTAAGATTCGCTTTCGCGACATCCTGATAAAAAGGGGCTGGCCTGTGGGCTGGCCCCTTTTTTTATGCCTGTGCGCGCGATCTGTTAACCCCGGCGTGCTAAATCCATTACAATGTTCGCTCTCGACCGGAGGGCTAGTGGCTAACCTGATGCATCACTCAACATGGAAACGCGCAGCGGCATTGACCGCGCTGTTTGCGATCCTGCTGATCGTGGTTGCGCCGCAGATCTCCGTCGCGCTGCAAAAAGATCCCATGAGCGCGATGCCTGGCATGCATCACGAGATGTCGATGATGCCAGAGCAGCATGCTATGCCTGAACATCAAGTAATGCCTGAACATCACGCAATGCCTGAACATGTCATGCCCGCGCATCAGCCCGCGTCGCAAAGCATGCCGGTCGACCATGCCGAGGCGTGCGGCTACTGCGTGCTGCTGGCCCATGTGCCAGGCGTGATCCTTGCGCTTATCGTTCTGCTCTGTGGCTTTCTGTTCCGTGTACGCATCACACCGCCACGGCCCACCGTGCGCCACTGGCACTTCTCTCCCTGGCTCTGCCCCGATACCCGCGCGCCGCCGCGCCTGTCTGCTTTTTCCCTTTAAAAAACTCAATCAATAACTTTTTGCCTTAGAAAGGAAAAGTATGACGACCTGCACTTCGCGCGCGGCATGGGTAAACCTGCTGCGACGTCTTCATTTCTACATCGGCCTCTTTGTGGGCCCGTTTATCTTTATCGCTGCTCTCAGCGGGACGCTCTATGTCGCAACCCCGCAGCTGGAGAGTGCGCTCTATCACGATGCACTCTACGGATCCGTTACCGGCGAGCGACAGCCGCTGGCCGAGCAGGTGGCGGTGGCCGAGAAGGTGACCGGCGGAACGCTGCGTCTGCACGCTGTCCGCCCTGGTCTTATCGACGGGGAGACGACGCGGGTGATGTTTGCCGATCCGCAACTCGGCGTCTCCGAGAACCGGGCTATCTTTATCGATCCCGTGACCCTGGCGGTAAAAGGCGATATGACCGTCTACGGCACCAGCGGCATTCTGCCTCTGCGTCAGACCATCGATTACCTGCATCGCTCTCTGCTGCTCGGCGATGCCGGGCGGCTCTATAGCGAGCTGGCGGCATCGTGGATGTGGATCGCTGCCCTCGGCGGGATTGCGCTATGGTGGTTTACCCGGCCGAAACGGCGGATCAACAACCGGGTGCAAAACAGCCGTCGCCTGCATGTGAGCCTGGGCTGGGTGCTGCTGGCGGGCATGCTGCTCTTCTCCGCGACCGGCCTGACCTGGTCCCAGTGGGCGGGCGGTAACGTCGATAAAATGCGTGCGGCGCTGGGCTGGATGACGCCACAGGTGAATACTCAGCTGCACGGGCCTGCCCAGCCTGCCGATCCTCATGCGGAGCATCATGCCCATCACGAGCACCATGAGGGGATGACGATGCCAATGGAGGAGGGCGACACCGACAGCGTCCAGTATGATGAAGTAGTGCAGGTTGCCCGTCAGGCTGGCATCAATGCGTCTCGTCTTGAGATCCGCCCGCCGCGCAGTGCGGACCAGGCATGGACGGTAACAGAAATAGACCGGGCCTGGCCGACGCAGGTCGATGCCGTGGCGATTGATGGCCATACTATGACGACGATCGACCAGACGCGCTTTGCAGATTTCCCACTGATGGCAAAGCTAACCCGCTGGGGCGTCGATTTCCATATGGGCGTGCTGTTTGGTCTACCCAACCAGCTGGCGCTGATCCTGTTTGGCGGCGCGCTGTGCGTCAGCATCGTGGTGGGCTACCGGCTATGGTGGATCCGCCGTCCGGTGCAGGGGGGGATCAGCCCCGTACAGACTCTGGCGCAGAGCTGGCTAGCGCTGGGCAGGGGAGGCCGGCTACTCACCCTGGTCATCGCCGTGCTGATTGGTCTGGCGCTGCCGGTGCTGGGTATGAGCCTGCTGCTGTTTATCGCTATCGATATTCTGCGCTGGCGACGGGCCAGCGCAGCACGGCTGCAGCCAGATCAGGAGTCAGGGCGTCTTTGAGTGGCGCTGCTTGACCTTGTACATGTTCTTATCCGCCAGCTCCAGCAGGCTCTCGGCGCTGGCGTGTTCCCATGCCAGCGCATAGCCAATGCTGAGTGTCATCATGGTGGTAGAGCCGTTATGCAGATCGAAAGGGTGATAGAACTGCTGGGCCAGCGTGTTTGAGAGACGCTTAACCTCATGCTCGGTGTGCACCCCGGTCAGGATCATGGCAAACTCATCCCCGCCGAGGCGGTAGGCCATATGCTGCTTACCGCCAAAGGCGGTTAACCTTTTCGCCACCTCAATCAGGACGCCATCGCCGACGGCGTGTCCCCACGTATCGTTGATGTATTTAAAATTGTCCCCGTCCAGAAACAGCAGCGCCGAGCGGCTCTGGGCGATTTCATCCTTCATCAGGGTGGTAATGGCATTGCGAAACGCAGCACGGTTAGCCAGCCCGGTCAGTGGATCGTGCAGTGCGGTACGTAAAAGCAGAGCATTGCGCGCCTGTAAACTCAGCTGCCACTCCTCCATCTCATCCAGCAGGCTGTTAAAGTCCTGACCAAAGCGATGGAACTCTTCAATACGCTCGTCGGCGACACGGCGGGAGAAGTTGCGGTAGGTCCGGACGTCATGCACCACGTCGGTGATATTTTGCAGGGCGTTGAACACGCCGTTATGCAGGTAGCGGCTGATAGCGAGCGCCACGGCGGAGGCAAACAGGATAGAGCCGGTCAGTACGCCGAGGGAGAGCAGGATAAAGTGGCCAATCAGGCCGGCCTGGGCAGTCAGATGCAGCTCGCCAATCTGCTTACCGTTGTGCATGATCGGCTGTGTAACCGCTTGGGGAAGCAACGCCTGGCGGATCAGATCGCTGGCTTTGTCATAGCTATTCTCCGGCATCGAGGACCAGCCAGCCACAACATGCTGTTTCGCATCCCACACCTCTGCTGCGCTGTAGAGACCCCGCTGACCGAGCGTAGAGAGCGTATCGGCTGCGGCGGCGGCATCATGGCGGGCGAGGGCAAATTCCAGATTG
The DNA here is from genome assembly GCF_032052675.1 of Pseudescherichia sp. Taxonomy (NCBI): domain Bacteria; kingdom Pseudomonadati; phylum Pseudomonadota; class Gammaproteobacteria; order Enterobacterales; family Enterobacteriaceae; genus Pseudescherichia; species Pseudescherichia sp. The sequence goes on along the minus strand of NZ_DAMBWA010000014.1, from coordinate 11,674 downwards.
CGGCTCATGGTCGCGCCCGTCAGCTCTAAGTTGCGTAGGGCATACTGCTTTAACGTCAGTACCGACGTGACGGAGATGAGAAACCAGACCAGCGTCATCGTAATAATCACGTTAATAATATTGATTCGGCGTAGGGTTCGCTTAAAGGTTGGGCGTGAAAGATCCGTATTCATCATTATTTCCCCGCAACGACGGCTGGTAATTACACGTAGCAGAAAAAACAGCGTTTACCTGCATAGACCCTGGTACGATCGTGGTTATATTACCCTGGGTAGCCCAGGGCTGATCGCGACTTATTCACAGATTGAATAATATTCCAGCAATTAATTGAGGATGGCGTCGCGGGTTCCTTCGTTCATTCCCGCTTGCCAGGCACTACGCAGCTGTTTGGCACTCTCCTGGGTATCGCAGCCGGCAGGGTAGATTTTACCTGCGCGGCCCCAGGCATAGAGAAAATCGTCGTGGCAGATCCTTTTCAGACCTGCCTTGTAGCCTTCCAGATAACGGCTTCGATTAACGTCGGCATCGTTATGTAACGCAGCCAGAACGCTGTTCTCTTTGACTACCGCGCCAGAGAGAGCGTCGTCTTTACCAGCGCTGTACCAGTCGGTACCGGTCCAGGTGGGAGCGTGTGTGTAAGGTTCAACCGAACAGCCAGACAGCAGAATGGCTAAAAGTGCGTACATTCCAGGTTTCATCGTCGTGCTCCTTTTTCTTTTATTTAAGCGTAGCCTGGTTGCCGTTAGGTTGCGTTATGTACATTTTTATTTACATTTAAAGCGCAAATAAATTGCGTTTTAGGGGTTATTGTAAACAATAATGTACGGAATATGGATTGAAATCTTTACCGTTTATGATAGTGTTAGGTTACTCTCTGCTGAGAACACTATCGCAACGAACTATCGCCACAAATGACCAGGATCGCCATCATGCAAAAAGACGCGCTGAATAATGTCCATATCGCCGACGAGCAGATTTTAATCACTCCGGAACGCCTGAAGGCGGAATTTCCACTGACGGCAGAGCAGGAGGCGCAGATCTCGCAATCGCGCCAGACCATCTCCGACATTATTGCCGGGCGCGATCCGCGTCTGCTGGTGGTATGCGGGCCTTGCTCTATTCACGATCCGCAGGCGGCCATTGAGTACGCTCACCGCTTTAAAGCCCTTGCCGAGGAGGTCAGCGATAGCCTCTACCTGGTCATGCGCGTCTATTTTGAAAAACCCCGCACCACCGTCGGCTGGAAAGGGTTGATTAACGATCCGCATATGGATGGTTCGTTTGATGTTGAAACCGGGCTGAAAATTGCCCGTAGCCTGCTGGTGGAGCTGGTCAGCATGGGCCTGCCGTTGGCGACCGAAGCGCTGGATCCCAACAGCCCGCAATACCTGGGCGATCTCTTTAGTTGGTCGGCTATCGGGGCACGCACTACCGAGTCCCAGACTCACCGTGAAATGGCCTCCGGCCTCTCGATGCCGGTTGGCTTTAAGAACGGTACCGACGGCAGCCTGGCGACGGCGATCAACGCCATGCGCGCGGCGGCGATGCCGCACCGTTTTGTCGGCATCAACCAGGCCGGTCAGGTGTGCCTGTTGCAAACCCAGGGCAACCCGGACGGACACGTGATCCTGCGTGGCGGCAAAGCGCCGAACTACAGCCCGGCAGACGTGGCCCAGTGTGAGAAAGAGATGACCCAGGCGGGCCTGAAGCCGGCTCTGATGGTAGACTGCAGCCACGGTAACTCCAATAAAGATTACCGCCGCCAGCCTGCGGTCGCTGAATCCGTCGTGGCGCAAATTAAAGATGGTAACCGGTCGATCATTGGCCTGATGATCGAAAGTAATATTCATGAAGGTAATCAGTCATCGGAGCAGCCGCGTGGCGATATGAAACATGGCGTCTCCGTGACCGATGCCTGCATCAGCTGGGAGACGACCGACGCGCTGCTGCGTGAGATTAATCAACATCTGCGTGGGCATCTGGCAGCACGTCTGGCTTAAGAGGTTGTTATGGTTGCTGAATTGACCGCCCTGCGCGATCAAATTGATGAAGTAGATAAGGCGCTGCTGGCTCTGCTGGCGAAGCGTCTGGATCTGGTGGCCGAGGTCGGCGAGGTTAAGAGTAAATATGGCCTACCGATTTACGTGCCCGAGCGTGAGGCCGCCATGCTGGCTTCCCGCCGTCAGGAGGCCGAGTCGCTTGGCGTGCCGCCGGATCTGATTGAGGATGTGCTCAGGCGTGTGATGCGCGAGTCCTACTCCAGCGAAAATGATAAAGGATTCAAAACCCTCTGTCCGACCCTGCGTCCGGTAGTGATTGTAGGCGGCGGCGGTCAGATGGGACGACTGTTTGAGAAGATGCTAACCCTCTCCGGCTACCAGGTGCGTATCCTGGAGAAGGATGACTGGGCGCAGGCGGGCAATATCGTCGCTGACGCCGGAATGGTGATCGTCAGCGTGCCTATCCATGTCACCGAGCAGGTGATTGCTTCGCTGCCGCCGCTGCCGGAGGATTGCATTCTTGTCGATCTGGCCTCGGTGAAAAGCGGGCCGCTGCAGGCCATGCTCAGCGTGCACAAGGGGCCCGTATTAGGACTGCATCCGATGTTCGGCCCGGACAGCGGCAGCCTGGCGAAGCAGGTGGTGGTCTACTGCGATGGACGCAAGCCGGAAGCCTACCAGTGGCTGCTGGAGCAGATTCAGGTCTGGGGCGCCCGTCTGCACCGTATCAGCGCCGTCGAGCACGACCAGAACATGGCGTTTATTCAGGCCCTGCGCCACTTCGCGACCTTTGCCTACGGGCTGCATCTGGCGGAAGAGAACGTACAGCTGGAGCAGCTGCTGGCGCTCTCCTCGCCCATCTACCGTCTGGAGCTGGCGATGGTTGGGCGGCTGTTTGCCCAGGATCCACAGCTCTATGCCGACATCATTATGGCGTCGGAGAGCAATCTGGCGCTGATCAAACGTTACTACCAGCGCTTTGGCGAAGCGATTGAGCTGCTGGAGCAGGGCAACAAGCAGGCCTTTATTGATAGCTTCCGCAAGGTTGAGCACTGGTTTGGCGACTACGCCCAGCGCTTCCAGAGCGAAAGTCGGGTGCTGCTGCGTCAGGCAAACGACAACCGTCAATAGGTTAAAAGCTGTATATACTTTAAGGCCAGTGGGTTACCCGCTGGCCTTTTTACTGTATGGGAGTCTCTATGGCTGAGCCGCAACTGCTGTTTGATTACACCGGCCAACTGCCGGAATGTCCTGTCTGGAGCGAATCGGAACAGGCGCTGTACTGGGCCGATATTCTGGAGGGGGAGATCCATCGCTATCATCTGGCGTCCGCTGAGCATACCGTCCTGCGGTTTCCGGAAGAGGTGGGCTGCTTTGCCCTGCGCGAGAAGGGCGGTTTCATCGTTGCGATGCGGAGTGCCATCTGGCTGGCGGACAAGCGTGGCCTGCTGACGCATAAAGTGTGTGATAACCCCTCTAACCCGGAGCTGGCGCGTTTCAACGACGGTGGGACCGATCATGCTGGTCGTTTTTACGCTGGCACTTTCTGGGCGCCGCAGGATTACAACGGCGCGCTGCTGGTGCGGGTCGATAACGATCTGACCCCGAAGGTGATCCAGTGCGATATTCTTGGGGCCAACGGATTAGCGTTTAGCCCGGATGGGAAGTGGATGTATACCTCCGATACGCCGCAGGAGGTGATCTACCGCACGCCGCTGGATGAGCAGGGCGAGCCCGGCAAGCGCGAGGTGTTTCGCACCTTTAAAAAAGCAGAGGGGCAGCCGGATGGCGCGGCGACGGACGTTGAGGGCTGCTACTGGAGCGCGCTGTACGACGGCTGGCGCATCGCACGTTTCTCTCCTGAAGGTGAGCAACTGGAAGAGTATCGACTGCCGGTGCGCTGTCCAACGATGGTCTGCTTTGGCGGTGAGGATATGAAGACGCTGTTTATCACCACCACCCGGGAGAATATGAAGCAGGACGAACTGGCGAAGTACCCACTCTCCGGGGCCATCTTCACCCTGCCGGTGAGCTTGGCAGGCGTGAAGAGATCCCCCTTTATTGAGCGTTAAGCCGGATCGACCGGGACAACGTTCTCGCCAGGATAGCAGCCCAGCACTTTTAGCGAGCGGGTGATCTCGCCTAGCTCACGCAGGGCTTTCTGCATGGATGCAGATTCCAGGTTAGCCTGGATATCCAGATAGAACATCTCTTCCCACGGGTTGCCGTGAATGGGCCGTGACTCCAGCTTGGTCATAATCAGGTTGTGGTTACGCAGCACCAGCAGCGCCTCAACCAGCGCCCCGGCCTGTTGGCCCGTGGCCATCAGCAGCGTCGTTTTGGCCGGCACCTGATCGGAAACGTTAATCGGTTTACGCGCCAGGACAATAAAACGGGTGATGTTTTGCGTCTGGTTTGCCAGGTTGCGCTCCAGTACCTGCAGGCCGTACAGCGCGCCGCCCGCTTCGCTGCCCAGCGCCGCCACATGAGGCGACTTCGCCTGGGCCACTTTCTCCATCGCCGCCGAGGTGCTCTCGGTATACTCAATTTTCCACTGCGGATAGCGGTTCAAAAACTGGCTGCACTGCTGGAAGGGTTGCGGGTGGCTGTAGACCGTTTCAATTTTGCTCAGATCGGTGGTGCCCGAGACCAGCACGCAGTGATCGATGGGCACGGTCATTTCACCGACGATCGCCAGGCTGGTGTGCTGAAGGAGATCGTAGACGTCGTTGATCGCCCCGGAGCTGGTGTTCTCCAGCGGCACGACGGCATAGTCGGCCTGACCGGTCTCTACCTGTTGAAAAATATCGTGGAACTTGGCGCAGCCGCTCTCAATAAACTGTTCGAAGTGGCGCGCCGCGTACTGACGTGCGGCCAGGTGCGAATAGGAGCCTTTGGGGCCGAGAAAGGCGATCCGCGCCGAGTGCGGGTTGGTTTTATTAAGATGCTGCTGAAGCAGGGCCTGCTGGGTCAGGACGGAATCTTCAATAATCAGCTGGAACAGGCGGGTAATGTAGTGCGCATCAAGATGGTGCGTTTTGCCCAGCTGGATCAGGTGCTCCAGCAGATCGCGCTCGCGATCGATATCGCGCACTGGACGGTGGGAGGTCAGCTTAGCCCGGCCCACCTCAACGGCAAGCTGGCGTCGCTCGGCCAGCAGCGCCAGCAGTTGCTCATCCAGGGCGCTTATCTTTTTACGCAGATCCAGCAGCGGGTTTTCCGGTGTCATAGTGTTGCCTTAGTCATTATCGTTATGTGTGTATCAGCCATAAAAAAAGGCCCCCCGGTTTGGGAGGCCTTGCTGTTCGTCTTCGCACTCATTCTCATACGACGAAACGCCTCCCGTTCAGGGGAAGGTAAAAAAGCGTGCGAAGAAAAACGGCGTCTGTTTCATGGGAGATTCCTGTGCGTGTCTGCAAGTTAAAGTAACCGTACTGTTTTCACCCTGTCAATAAAAAACGCGCCCGAAGGCGCGTGGATGAGACACTCAATGTAAAGGACTACTCTTCATCTTCAACGAAGCTGGCGTCTTTCACCGAGGTGGTGGCACGCCGGGCTTCACCTTTGTGCTGCACTTTATTGAGCTGCCGTTCCAGCTTGTTAATCAAATCGTTGATAGCGGTGTACATATCATCGTGTCGGCCGCTGGCGACCAGCTGTCCGTAAGGGGTATTAATGGTTGCATCAGCAACGAAACCCTGTGGCTCCTTCGAGAGGATGATATGGGGGTTAATCAGATGAGTTTGCCATTTTTCTAGCTTGGCGAGACGGTCTGCGACATGCTGGCGAATTGCCGGAGTAATTTCCATTTGTTTACTGGTAATGTTCACTGTCATAGATGTTACCTCTTGTCTTTCCGTCCAGGTGATCTCAGCATACCGTTCTTAAGGTCAAAAAGTGTGATTAAGATCACGTATTTTTGTCACTTTTTGTCAATGACGACATTTTGTGAGGCAGGACAGGAAGAGGTGAGATTTAACTTGCTGGATAGGGGAAGGGGAGTCATAGTTGATAGGTTGCGTAGCGGCTCTACTTCTTTAGAGGCAGCCGAAACCGCATAAAAAAACGGCAGCCCGAGAGCTGCCGTTGGTGTTTCTGAGCAATCAGGTACTGCTGCTGTTGGCGGCGATGATCTTCGCGACTTTCTCCGCCTGAGCGTTCATCTGCATCTGGCGATAGGCGTTTTCCATCAGCGGCAGGGCGTTACGCGTCGCCTGCGTATCAGGGTAGTCGCGCAGCATGCCTTCTACACGGTTCACCACTGCCACCCACGCGCCGCGTTCGGTGTAGTACTCCGCCACGGAGTACTCATACTTCGCCAGACGATCTTTCAGGAAGACCAGGCGCTTGGTCGCATCGGTGACGTACTGGCTGTTCGGATAGCCGCGTACCAGCTTGGAGAAGTCATTAAACGCATCGCGGGCGTGCTGAGGATCGCGGTCGCTACGATCGACGCCGAAGAAACCCTGTAATGCACTGTCGTCCAGCGCCATGTCGGTCAGGCCGCGCATATACATTACATAATCGATGTTCGGGTGAGTCGGGTTCAGACGGATAAAGCGATCGATCGCGGCCTGGGCCAGCGGCAGATCGGCATTCTTGTAATAGGCGTAGATCAGATCCAGCTGAACCTGCTGGGAGTAGGGTCCAAACGGATAACGGTTATCCAGCGCTTCCAGTTGCGTTATTGCCTGTTTCCAGTTACCGTCCTGCAACTTTTGCTGGGCAGTCGCGTAGATCTCATTAGGCGGATTATCAGGCACCTCTTCCTTTGAACCGGAGCAACCCACCAAAGCCAGGCTCAACGTGGCGGCTGCCACCAGATATTTCATGCGCGTCATGACGTTTTGACTTTCCTCAAAATGTTTATGCGGGAGGATTCTCTGTTCCTGCTCCCGATTAAGACCAGCTACAATAGCACACTATATTAAACGGCGAAGCCGTAAAAACCCAAGGTTAACGAAGAAGCTGTCTATGGCACAACTAGTACAACTCACCGCAACGGTGTCCGAAAATCAACTCGGTCAACGCTTAGATCAGGCATTGGCCGAAATGTTCCCGGATTATTCACGTTCGCGCATAAAAGAGTGGATCCTTGACCAGCGCGTGCAGGTCAACGGCAAAATCTGCGACAAACCCAAAGAGAAAGTATTGGGGGGCGAGCGCGTCGCCATCAATGCCGAGATCGAAGAAGAGGCGCGCTTTGAGCCGCAGGCTATCCCGCTCAACATCGTCTATGAAGATGACGATATTCTCGTGATCAACAAGCCGCGCGACTTCGTGGTGCATCCGGGCGCAGGTAACCCTGACGGCACCGTGCTGAATGCGCTGCTGCACTACTATCCGCCGATCGCTGACGTGCCGCGCGCGGGTATTGTGCACCGTCTGGATAAAGACACTACCGGCCTGATGGTGGTCGCCAAAACCGTTCCGGCTCAGACCCGTTTGGTAGAGTCCCTGCAGCTGCGCGAAATCACCCGTGAGTATGAGGCCGTTGCCATTGGCCATATGACAGCGGGCGGTACGGTGGAAGAGCCGATCAGCCGCCACCCCACCAAGCGTACCCATATGTCGGTGCATCCGATGGGTAAGCCTGCGGTGACCCACTACCGCATTATGGAGCACTTCCGTGTGCACACGCGTCTGCGCCTGCGCCTTGAGACAGGCCGTACGCACCAGATCCGTGTTCACATGGCGCACATTACCCATCCGCTGGTGGGCGATCAGCTCTACGGTGGCCGTCCGCGTCCGCCGAAGGGGGCGTCTGATGAATTTATTACTGCCCTGCGTCAGTTCGATCGCCAGGCGCTGCACGCCACTATGCTGCGTCTCTATCACCCGATTACCGGTATCGAGATGGAGTGGCATGCGCCAATCCCACAGGATATGATCGATCTGATCGACGCCATGCGCGCCGATTTCGAAACCCATAAAGAGGACGTTGACTGGCTATGACATCGCTGATTGTTCCGCAGTGGCCGCTGCCTGAAGGCGTCGCGGCCTGTAGTTCGACCCGCAACGGCGGCGTGAGCCTCGCCCCCTGGGACTCCCTGAACCTGGGCGCACACTGCGGCGACAACCCTGAGCATGTCGAAGAGAACCGTCGTCGGCTGTTTGCCGCAGGCGGTTTGCCCTCAAAGCCCGTCTGGCTCGAGCAGGTGCACGGCAAAACGGTGCTACCGCTCTCCGGCGAACCGTATGCCTCTAAGCGGGCAGATGCCTCATACAGTAATACCCCCGGCACGGTGTGCGCCGTGATGACCGCCGACTGTCTGCCGGTGCTGTTCTGTAACCGTGCGGGAACCGAAGTCGCCGCCGCGCATGCGGGCTGGCGCGGTCTGTGCGCGGGCGTGCTGGAGGAGACGGTAGCCTGCTTTGCGGATAAGCCAGAAAACATCATCGCCTGGCTTGGGCCGGCCATTGGTCCTGACGCCTTTGAAGTTGGCCCGGAAGTACGTGACGCGTTTATTGCTGAAGATTCGAACGCTTCAGCGGCATTTCGTGCGGCAGGCGAAAAATATTTTGCCAATATCTATCAGCTTGCCCGTCAGCGGCTGGCCCGCGTCGGCGTAGATGCCGTCTACGGTGGCGACCGGTGCACCTTCAGCGAGCAAAGTGAATTCTTCTCTTATCGCCGCGACAAAACCACCGGGCGTCTGGCAAGTTTCATTTGGCTGATATAACCTAAAGAATCAAGACGATCCAGTGCGTGTAACATTCTTTGTACATAATTTAGATCATTAACCTTGAATAATTGAGGGATGACCTCATTTAATCTCCAGTAGCAAATTTGACCTGTATTATGGGAGGAGTTATGCGTCTGGATCGTCTTACTAATAAATTCCAGCTTGCTCTTGCCGACGCTCAGTCACTCGCGCTGGGGCAAGACCATCAATATATCGAACCACTTCATCTTATGAGCGCCTTGCTGACACAGGAGGGGGGATCGGTACGTCCGTTACTCACCTCTGCCGGTGTCAACGCGGGCCAGCTCCGCACCGCCATTGACCAGGCGCTCAGCCGCCTGCCGCAGGTAGAGGGTACCGGCGGCGACGTTCAGCCGTCCCAGGATCTGGTGCGGGTGCTTAACCTCTGCGACAAGCTGGCGCAGAAACGTAACGATAACTTTATTTCGTCAGAGCTGTTTGTTCTGGCGGCGCTGGAGTCGCGCGGCACGCTCGCCGATCTGCTGAAAGCAGCGGGAGCGAATACCAACAACGTGACCCAGGCAATTGAACAGATGCGCGGAGGAGAAGGCGTGAACGATCAGGGGGCCGAAGACCAGCGTCAGGCCTTGAAGAAATTTACCGTCGATCTTACCGAGCGTGCCGAGCAGGGCAAGCTCGATCCGGTCATTGGCCGCGACGAAGAGATCCGCCGTACTATTCAGGTTCTGCAACGTCGTACCAAAAATAACCCGGTGCTGATTGGGGAGCCGGGCGTAGGTAAAACTGCCATTGTGGAAGGACTGGCACAGCGGATTGTTAACGGCGAAGTGCCGGAAGGGCTGAAAGGCCGCCGGGTGCTGGCGCTGGATATGGGCGCGCTGGTGGCCGGGGCGAAATATCGCGGTGAGTTCGAAGAGCGCTTAAAAGGTGTGCTTAACGATCTGGCGAAGCAGGAGGGCAACGTCATCCTGTTTATCGACGAGCTGCACACGATGGTAGGCGCAGGCAAGGCCGATGGCGCAATGGATGCCGGGAACATGCTGAAGCCGGCGCTTGCCCGCGGCGAACTGCACTGCGTCGGCGCAACCACGCTGGACGAGTATCGTCAGTATATTGAGAAAGATGCCGCGCTGGAGCGACGCTTCCAGAAAGTGTTCGTTGCCGAGCCGTCGGTTGAAGATACCATCGCTATCCTGCGCGGGCTGAAAGAGCGCTATGAGCTGCATCACCATGTGCAGATCACCGACCCGGCCATCGTGGCGGCGGCGACGCTGTCCCACCGCTACATTGCCGACCGCCAGCTGCCGGATAAAGCCATCGACCTGATCGATGAGGCCGCATCCAGCATCCGTATGCAGATCGACTCCAAGCCGGAAGAGCTGGACCGTCTGGACCGGCGCATTATCCAGCTCAAGCTGGAGCAGCAGGCGCTGATGAAAGAGTCCGATGACGCCAGCATCAAGCGTCTGGATATGCTCAACGGCGAACTGGCTGATAAAGAGCGCCAGTACTCTGCGCTGGAAGAGGAGTGGAAGGCGGAGAAAGCCTCGCTCTCGGGAACGCAGACTATTAAAGCCGAGCTGGAGCAGGCGAAGATTGCCATTGAGCAGGCCCGCCGCGTTGGCGACCTGGCCCGCATGTCCGAGCTGCAGTACGGGAAGATCCCCGAGCTGGAGAAACAGCTTGAGCAGGCAACGCAGTCGGAAGGCAAAACCATGCGCCTGCTGCGTAACAAAGTTACCGATACCGAGATTGCTGAAGTCCTGGCGCGCTGGACCGGTATTCCGGTGGCCCGCATGATGGAAGGCGAGCGCGAAAAACTGCTGCGTATGGAGCAGCAGCTGCATAGCCGCGTGATTGGCCAGGACGAGGCCGTCGAAGCGGTATCGAACGCCATTCGCCGCAGCCGGGCAGGTCTCTCCGATCCAAACCGTCCGATTGGCTCCTTCCTGTTCCTTGGGCCAACCGGGGTAGGGAAGACCGAGCTGTGCAAAACGCTGGCTAACTTTATGTTCGACAGCGACGATGCGATGGTGCGTATCGATATGTCCGAGTTTATGGAGAAACACTCGGTGTCACGGCTGGTGGGTGCGCCTCCGGGATACGTCGGCTATGAAGAGGGTGGCTATCTGACCGAGGCGGTACGTCGTCGTCCCTATTCTGTCATTCTGCTGGATGAGGTAGAGAAAGCGCACCCGGACGTATTCAACATTCTTTTACAGGTGCTGGATGACGGACGCCTGACGGACGGGCAGGGGCGCACGGTGGACTTCCGTAATACCGTGGTGATTATGACCTCGAACCTGGGTTCCGATCTGATTCAGGAGCGCTTCGGTGAGCTGGACTACGGCCATATGAAAGAGATGGTGATGGGTGTAGTAAGCCATAGCTTCCGTCCGGAGTTCATCAACCGTATCGATGAGGTGGTCGTATTCCATCCGCTGGGTGAGAAACATATCGCCTCAATTGCCCAGATCCAGCTGCAGCGCCTTTATAAGCGTCTGGAAGAGCGCGGGTATGAGGTGCAGATGTCTGATGAGGCACTGAAGCTGCTGAGTGCGAACGGTTACGATCCGGTATACGGGGCGCGTCCGCTAAAACGCGCTATCCAGCAACAGATCGAGAACCCGCTGGCGCAGCAGATCCTCTCCGGCGAGCTGATTCCAGGAAAAACGGTACAGCTGGTGGTGAAAGACGACCGCATTGCCGCCGTGCAGTAACGCATTGTCGAGAGTAAAAAGCATAAAACGAGCCCTGCGGGGCTCGTTTTTGTTTATAAACCAGGCAGAATTGTGCTTTGAATCACCGTTTCGCCTAAAATTTAGGCTATCGATAACTTTTTTTAATTTTATACTTGTCAGTCTGAAATAACTCCCTATAATGCGCCACCACTGACACGGAACAACGGCAAGCAAGCCGCCGGGTCAGCGGAACTTCTCCGGAAGTTCTGCCAGAGAAAAGCGAAAATAAACGCTTGACTCTGAATGAGGAAAGCGTAATATACGC
>NZ_DAMBWA010000013.1:86258-122585 GCF_032052675.1 Pseudescherichia sp. | reverse complement strand
CCTCCGACCGCTCGGTTCGTAGCCGAGTACTCTATCCAGCTGAGCTACGGATGCAAATGGCGGTGAGGCGGGGATTCGAACCCCGGATGCAGCTTTTGACCGCATACTCCCTTAGCAGGGGAGCGCCTTCAGCCTCTCGGCCACCTCACCAACACGCCTCTTGCGAGTGCGTCGAAGAACTTGTTTCTGCTCATCGTCGCTGCGTTGGCGCACATATTACTTTCTGGGACTTATAAGTCAAACAATTTTTCCCAGCCCTGATTCGTTTGCACACTTCGCACACAATTTGCGTTGAAAAGGATCAAAAAGAGTGTTTTATCAGCAGAATCCTTGCCGTTACGCAGCATACAGAAAGGGAGCGGAGAAATGAAAATGTCATGCCAAAAGGGGAGAATAAGAATAAAGAGTGAAAAAAAGCAGGCTGGAGAGAGCCGCGTCTCGCCAGACGGCGAGACGCGATGATATCAGTAGCTGGACTGTTGTGATTTTTCAGCCTGGATACGCTGGTAGATCTCTTCACGATGAACAGATACTTCTTTAGGGGCGTTCACACCAATGCGCACCTGGTTGCCCTTAACCCCTAAAACTGTCACGGTGACCTCGTCCCCAATCATGAGGGTTTCACCAACTCGACGAGTCAGAATCAGCATTCTTTGCTCCTTGAAAGATTAAAAGAGTCGGGTCTCTTGTATCCCGGCATTATCCATCATATAACGCCAAAAAGTAAGCGATGACAAACACGTAAAGTGTAAGCAGTCACGGCATCACATTCTGTTAAACGTAAGTTTAGCCGATATACACAACTTCAACCTGACTTTATCGTTATCAACAGCGTAGTGGCAAGTACGCCATAACCCAAGGGCTATGGCGTCTGCATTCGCTTTGTTTGTTATTACAGTTTTGCGCTTACCCAGCCTTTCACGCTGGCTAACGCCGCAGGGAGCGCGGCTGCGTCCGTACCGCCGGCCTGCGCCATATCCGGACGGCCACCGCCTTTACCGCCCACCTGCTGGGCAACCATACCAATCAGCTCCCCTGCCTTCACGCGGTCGGTCACCTCTTTGGAGACCCCCGCAATCAGAGAAACCTTACCCTCTGCCACCGTAGCCAGAACGATTACCGCGGAACCCAGCTGGTTCTTCAGATCGTCAACCATAGTACGCAGCATCTTCGGCTCGACGCCCGCCAGCTCGCTCACCAGCAGCTTCACGCCGTTAATCTCTTCAGCCTTATCGGAGAGGTTTGCGCTCTCCTGCGCCGCCTGCTGCGCTTTCAGCTGCTGCAGCTCTTTCTCCAGCTGGCGGGTTTTATCCAGAACGGTACGCACTTTGTCGCCCAGGTTCTGGCTGTCGCCCTTCAGCAGCTGGGCAATATCCTGCAGCTGCTCGCTCTGCGCATGGAGGCTGGCAAGCGCATTTTCACCGGTTACGGCTTCGATACGACGAACGCCTGCCGCGGTGCCGGATTCAGACACGATGCGGAACAGACCAATATCACCGGTGCGGGAGGCGTGGGTGCCGCCGCACAGCTCGGTAGAGAAGTCGCCCATGCTCAGCACGCGTACGCGCTCGTCATACTTCTCGCCAAACAGCGCCATCGCGCCTTTAGCCCGCGCATCTTCCAGATCCATGATCTGGGTTTCGATCGGCAGGTTACGGCGAATCTGGGCGTTAACCAGATCTTCCACCGCGCGGATCTCCGCCGGCTTCATTGCTTCAAAGTGGGAGAAGTCAAAGCGCAGGACCTTGTCGTTCACCAGCGAGCCTTTCTGCGCTACGTGGGTGCCCAGCACTTCGCGCAGCGCGGCGTGCATCAGGTGCGTTGCAGAGTGGTTCAGACGGATACGTTCACGGCGGGCTTCATCCACTTCGGCTTTAACGCCGTCGCCCACTTTCAGGGAGCCGGAGGCCAGCTTGCCCTGATGACCAATCGCCTGGCCATACTTCTGCGTATCGGTCACGGTAAAGGTGAAGGCGTTGCCTTTCAGCTCGCCCTTGTCGCCAACCTGGCCGCCGGATTCAGCGTAGAACGGCGTCGCGTCAAGGATAACCACCGCCTCCTGCCCTGCGCTAATGGCGTCTACGGACTGGCCCTCAACAAACAGCGCGGTCACTTTGCTGGTCAGCTCAAGGCTGTCGTAGCCTTTAAATTCGGATGCGCCTTCAACGCGGATCATCGCGTTGTAGTCAGCGCCAAAGCCGCTGGATTCACGGGCGCGGTTGCGCTGCGCTTCCATCGCGACCTTGAAACCCTCTTCGTCGACTTTGATATCGCGCTCGCGACAGACGTCGGCGGTGAGATCCATTGGGAAGCCGTAGGTGTCATACAGACGGAAGACGGTCTCACCGTCCAGCGTATCGCCGGTCAGCTTCGCCAGCTCTTCGTCGAGCAGCGCCAGGCCGCGCTCCAGCGTGCGGGCAAACTGCTCTTCTTCGGTTTTCAGAGTCTGCTCAACCTGCGCCTGCTGGCTCTTCAGCTCTTCGCCTGCCGCACCCATCACGTCAATCAGCGGGGCAACCAGCTTGTAGAAGAAGGTCTCTTTCGCGCCAAGCATGTTGCCATGACGGACCGCACGACGAATGATGCGGCGCAGCACGTAGCCACGGCTCTCGTTCGACGGCAGCACGCCGTCGGCAAGCAGGAACGCACAGGAGCGGATGTGGTCGGCGATGACGCGCAGGGATTTGTTATTCAGATCGGTTGCGCCAGTCACTTTCGCCACGGCAGCGATCAGATCGCGGAACAGGTCGATCTCATAGTTCGAGTTAACGTGCTGCAGCACTGCCGCAATACGCTCAAGGCCCATACCGGTATCTACGGACGGCTTCGGCAGCGGCTCCATCGTACCATCGGCCTGACGGTTGAACTGCATAAAGACGATGTTCCAGATCTCAATGTAGCGATCGCCGTCTTCGTCCGGGCTGCCCGGAGGACCGCCGGCGATATGCGCGCCGTGGTCAAAGAAGATCTCGGTGCACGGGCCGCACGGACCGGTATCACCCATCTGCCAGAAGTTATCAGACGCGTAGGCGCCGCCTTTGTTATCACCAATGCGGATGATACGTTCGCGCGGGATACCAACCTCTTTTTCCCAGATTTCGTAAGCTTCGTCATCGGTTTCGTAGACGGTTACCCACAAACGATCTTTCGGCAGGTTGAACCAGTTTTCACCGGTCAGCAGTTCCCATGCGTACTGGATAGCATCGTGTTTGAAATAGTCGCCAAAGCTGAAGTTACCCAGCATTTCAAAGAAGGTGTGGTGGCGCGCGGTGTAACCGACGTTTTCCAGATCGTTGTGTTTACCGCCCGCACGCACGCAGCGCTGCGCGGTGGTTGCGCGGGAATAATTACGCTTGTCGAGACCAAGGAAAACATCCTTGAACTGGTTCATCCCGGCGTTGGTAAACAGCAGAGTTGGATCGTTGTTGGGTACCAGGGAGCTGCTCGCAACTACCTGATGACCTTTACTATGGAAAAAATCGAGAAACGCCTGACGGATCTCAGCGGTGCTCTTGCTCATAATTATCCTGAAATCAAGCTAACGAAATGTCGTAGCGGGCGTTTCTCCCTGTTACAGGCAACAACCAGCTACTGGAAAAAGTGGGAATAAGATAAGTTTTCTTGACTGCGAAGTAAAATCCCGTATGCAGCCAGGCCGTAAAATTTCACCAAAGTTCTTTAATATCCTCCATCAGGAATCCCCGATAGAGTAAAAAACGCTGTACTTTCACCTTCTCAGCAAAGACCGCTGGTAGCGGGTCGCCATATTTGCGCTGCGCCTGCTCGCGGGCAATCTCAATCCAGTCGATGTCGCATTCGCGCATCGCCTCCTCTGCCGTTTCACGAGCAATTCCCTTTTGATTCAGCTCCTGGCGGATGCGGGCCGGGCCATAGCCTTTACGGCTGCGGCTGGCGATAAACTGGCGGGCGAAGCGGGCATCGTCGAGATAGCGGTTTTCATAGCACCAGTTCACCACGTTGGTGATATCGTCCTCGGTGGCATCCACCGGCTCAGGGCCGGTTTTGGTCATCACCGGGGCGGTCAGCTTGCGACGGAACTCCTGTTCGCTATGGTCGCGCATGCCGAGAATGCGCATGGCGCGATCGAGCAAGCGGGCGTAGGCGGAGCGGCGGGGCGAGGTATCTGTCATGGCACACCTGCTGGATGGATAAATAGCAAAAAGGGCTGCATCGGCAGCCCTTGTTTATTACGTCAGATTATTAAAAATCTTCGTTGGTCTCTTTCGCGTTTTCGTCGCTGTCGTCAACCGTGAAGTCCGGTTTGGTATCCGGGTTCGTGAGCAGAATCTCACGGATCTTCGTCTCGATCTCTTTCGCGGTAGCCGGGTTCTCTTTCAGCCAGGTAGTCGCATTCGCTTTACCCTGACCGATTTTCTCACCGTTGTAGCTATACCATGCGCCCGCTTTTTCGATCAGCTTCTCTTTCACGCCCAGGTCAACCAGCTCGCCGTAGAAGTTGATACCTTCGCCGTAGAGGATCTGGAACTCAGCCTGTTTGAACGGTGCAGCGATTTTGTTTTTCACCACTTTCACGCGGGTTTCGCTACCTACCACGTTATCGCCCTCTTTCACCGCGCCGATACGGCGGATGTCGAGACGCACGGAGGCGTAGAATTTCAGCGCGTTACCGCCGGTGGTGGTTTCCGGGTTACCGAACATCACACCAATCTTCATACGGATCTGGTTGATGAAGATCAGCAGGGTGTTGGACTGCTTCAGGTTACCCGCCAGCTTACGCATCGCCTGGCTCATCATACGTGCCGCGAGGCCCATGTGAGAGTCACCGATCTCGCCTTCGATCTCTGCTTTCGGGGTCAGTGCCGCAACGGAGTCAACGACCAGCACGTCAACCGCACCGGAGCGCGCCAGCGCGTCACAGATTTCGAGTGCCTGCTCACCGGTATCCGGCTGGGAGCAGAGCAGGTTGTCGATATCAACACCCAGCTTGCGCGCGTACACAGGATCAAGCGCGTGCTCAGCATCGATAAAGGCACAGGTTTTACCCGCGCGCTGTGCAGCAGCGATAACCTGCAGCGTCAGGGTCGTTTTACCCGAGGACTCCGGCCCGTAGATCTCTACGATACGGCCCATTGGCAGGCCGCCCGCACCGAGGGCGATGTCCAGCGAAAGCGAACCGGTGGAGATCGTTTCTACGTCCATAGTACGGTCTTCACCCAGGCGCATGATGGAGCCTTTACCGAATTGCTTTTCGATCTGGCCCAGTGCTGCCGCCAACGCTTTCTGTTTGTTTTCGTCGATAGCCATTATTACTCCTGTCATGCCGGGTAAAGCAGGTGATGCTTGCCGGGGATTACTGTTTTGTTGCGCTCATTATACTGTATACGCATACAGTATCAAGCTCTTTGTAGAAAATGTTGCCACAGGGTTTGCAGGGCATAAGCAGTGGCCTGACGGCGCACGTTTTCACGGTCACCGGCGAAGCACTCCCGCCGTGTGATCCCCTCCCCCGCCGCGCTGGCGAAGCCAAACCAGACCGTGCCGACCGGCTTGCTTTCACTGCCGCCGTCGGGGCCAGCGATGCCGCTAATCGATACCGCATAGGTGGCACGGGCAGCTTTAATCGCACCGATCGCCATCTCAACCACCACTGGCTCACTCACTGCGCCATGCTGGGCCAGCGTCTCAGGTTTAACGCCGCTCATCTGCGCCTTGGCTTCATTAGAATAGGTGACAAACCCCCGTTCAAACCAGGCGGAGCTGCCGGCAATATCGGTAATGGCTTTGGCTACCCAGCCGCCGGTACAGGACTCGGCGGTGGTCACGGTCGCGCCACGCGCCTTCAGCGCCTGGCCTATGCGCTCGCTCAGCTGCATCAATTCACTGTCAGTCATAACCGCTCCGTAAACGGCTGAAATGAGAGAGATAAGATAGCACTTTCTCTCATAATATGGGGACGAAGACGGGATTTTACGAGAGTGATTCAGAAAAAAGGCCAGCGTGCGCTGGCCTTGAATCTTAGGTAAGCGCTACTGCACGCGCGCCAGCGATACCGCCTGGCCCAGCTGCCAGACCGCCATCGCATAGTGGGTGCTGGCGTTATACCGGGTGATGGTGTAGAAATTCGGCAGACCAAACCAGTATTCGTACCCTGTACCCACGTCGAGGCGCAGCAGACTCACCTGCTGATTGTTGCTTACCGGCTGCTGCGGCGTCAGGCCAGCGGCCATCAGCTGCGATACGCTGTATTTGGTTTTAAAGCCGTTTGCCAGACCAGGAGCCTGACCGTTAGCCGGGATAGCGACCGGTTCGCCTTTCACCCAGCCATTCGCCTTGAAGTAGTTCGCTACGCTGCCGATGGCGTCAACCGGATCCCACAGGTTAATGTGTCCGTCGCCGTTAAAATCGACCGCCAGTTTCTTATAGGATGAGGGCATAAACTGTCCGTAGCCCATCGCCCCGGCAAAGGAGCCTTTCAGCTCCAGCGGATCGTCCTGTTCGTCGCGGGCCATCAGCAGGAAGGTTTCCAGCTCGCTGGAGAAGTACTCAGCGCGGCGCGGGTAGTTAAACGACAGGGTCGCCAGCGCATCCAAAATGCGCGTTTTGCCCATCACGCGGCCCCAGCGGGTCTCAACCCCGATGATACCCACGATAATTTCCGGCGGCACGCCGTAGACCTGCCAGGCGCGGTTGAGGGCATCTTCATACTGGTTCCAGAAGGCGACGCCGTTCTGCACGTTGTCCGGAGTAATAAACTGCTTCTTGTAACGCAGCCATGCGCCGTTCGGGCCGACAGGGGCGGGCCCGGTAGGTGCCTGGCGATCCATCAGGCGCAGGACGTAATCGAGACGCTTCGCCTGGGATAAAATTTCGTGCAGCTGCTGGGGATCGAAACCATGCTTGCTGACCATTTTGTTGATGAACTGCTCTGCCGCCGGGTTATTGGCGAAGTCACCGCCTGACATGGTGACATCATGCTGCGGCTGAAGCAGGAAGCCGCCGGACGGCGTGCCGGTGGTAGCGGGCGGCGCTTCAGGCGTTTTGGGTTTGCTGCTGCAGGCAGAGAGCAAAACAAGCGCGGGAAGAAGAGTAATATAACGACGCTTAAACATGGGTTGTCCCTAATACAAATTCGACCTAAGAGAATCATGGTAAATCATCTGGCTGGCCTTTCAAGCCTGGCCGGTGCAATGCCGGGGGGTTGGTATAGTAATGCCCGGTGGCGCTCCGCTTACCGGGCCTACAAACCACACCGTAACCACCGTAGGCCGGGCAAACGCAGTGCCGCCCGGCGTTATAGTTCGCCTTTCAACCCCAGCCGCTTCGCCAGCCGATGCAGGTTGGCGACGTCCATCTCCAGCGCCCGGGCACAGGCGGCCCAGCTGTGGTTGTGCTGCGCCAGCGCCTGACGGATAGTCTGGCGCTGAAAATCCTCCGTCGCCTCGCGCAAGTTCCTGGCCAGCACGGACGACGCGGCTTGTGGTATCTGTGGCAGAGGCGCGTCGGCAAAGGCAAAGTGCTGCGCCTCCAGCGTGACCTCATCCCCTGCCCGTGCGGCACGCGCCAGCACCACGGCACGATGGATAGCGTGCTCCAGCTCGCGCACGTTGCCCGGCCAGCCATACTGTAGCAGCTGCGAACGCGCTCCGCTGCTTAATAGCACCTGTGCGAGACCAAAGCGCTGCCGACACTGCTCGCAGAAGTACCCTGCCAGCAGCACCACGTCCTCACCGCGCTCGCGCAGCGGCGGCACCGCCAGCGGAAAGACGCTCAGGCGATGGAACAGATCGGCGCGAAAGCGTCCGGCCAGCACCTCTTCCCGTAGATCGCGATTGGTGGCTGCCAGCACCCGGACATCAACCCGCAGGCTGCGATCGTCCCCGACGCGCTGAATATCGCCATACTGCAATACCCGCAGCAGCTTGGCCTGCAATGCGAGCGATAGCTCACCAATCTCATCGAGGAACAGCGTGCCGTTATCGGCCATCTCAAACTTGCCGCTGCGATTGCTGATCGCCCCGGTAAATGAACCTTTAACGTGACCAAACAGCTCGCTCTCCGCCACGCTCTCCGGCAGCGCCGCGCAGTTAAGATAGACTAGCGGATGGTCTGCACGCGGAGAGCCCTCATGAATCGCCTTCGCCACCAGCTCTTTGCCGGTGCCGGTCTCGCCGCTAATCAGCACGTTCAGATCCGAGGCGGCCACAATGTCGATCTCCTTTTTCAGCTGCGCCATGCCCGGCGACAGGCCGATCATCCGGGTGGTCGTCACCGGCTCGAAGATCGCGGGCGCGCCCGGAAGCATATTCTGGCTCTCCAGCTGCTCAATCAGCAGGGCATTATTGAGCGCCCCTGCCGCCAGAGCGGCAATCAGCCGCAGCTCCTCATCGCTGAAGTTATCGAAACGATCCGGCGACATGCCGTCGAGGGTCAGGGCGCCAATCAGGTGCTGCCCGGCAAACAGCGGCAGGCCGATGCAGGCGTGCACCTTCAGATCCTCCTGGCCTGGAATAAGGCCATCATAGGGATCGGGCAGATCGCTATCCGCCGGGAAGCGCACCACGTCCCCTGCCCTGGCAATGGCCTCCAGCCGCGGGTGCCCTTCCAGCGTAAAACGCCGCCCCAGCACGTCCGGCGCGAGACCGTCGATGGCCAGGGGAATAAACTCCCGCGCGCTGTAGCGCAGCAGCGCCGAGGCGTCGCAGCCTAAGACCTGACGCAGGGTGGCAATCAACCGCTGAAAGCGATCCTGATGGCCGATACCGCTCTGCAGCTCAATGGCGATCCCCGCTAATACCTCAACTGAAAAACTCATCGTTACCTCGCTGTCATTTTGACAACGCATAGTGTCATATTGACAACAATAATCATAGTCAAAACGACTACCAACAAAGCGTTAATTTTGTAAAAATTATATATATTTCAAACAGTTAAAAAACTGGCACGCATCTTGATATAGGTAAAGAATCTGAGTCAAACATGCTGAATTGAAATTGAGGTTGCTATGTCTATTCTGGTTAAAAATAACATTCATTGGGTTGGCCAACGTGACTGGGAAGTCCGCGATTTCCACGGGACCGAGTATAAAACGCTGCGCGGCAGCAGCTACAACAGCTATCTCATTCGTGAAGGCAAGAACGTGCTGATCGATACCGTCGATCACAAATTCAGCCGAGAGTTCGTGCAGAACCTGCGCAGCGAGATCGATCTTGACGCTATCGACTACATCATCATTAACCATGCCGAAGAGGACCATGCCGGGGCGCTGACCGAGCTGATGTCCCATATCCCGAATACGCCGATCTACTGCACCACCAACGCCATCGACTCTATTAACGGTCACCACCACCATCCGGAGTGGAACTTCCATACCGTGAAGACCGGCGATACGTTAGATATCGGCAACGGTAAGCAGCTGATCTTTGTTGAGACCCCAATGCTGCACTGGCCGGACAGCATGATGACCTATATGACCGGCGACGCGGTGCTGTTCAGCAACGACGCCTTCGGCCAGCACTACTGCGACGAGCGTCTGTTTAACGATGAAGTGGATCAGGGCGAGCTGTTTGAGCAGTGCCAGCGCTACTACGCCAACATCCTGACCCCGTTCAGCCGCCTGGTGACGCCAAAAATCACTGAAATCCTCGGCTTTAACCTGCCGGTGGATATGATTGCCACCTCGCACGGCGTGGTATGGCGTGAAAATCCGACCCAAATCGTTGAGCTCTATCTGAAGTGGGCGGCGGACTATCAGGAAGATCGCATCACTATCTTCTACGACACCATGTCCAACAATACCCGCATGATGGCGGACGCCATTGCCCAGGGGATCAACGAAGTGGATCCCAACGTGGCGGTGAAAATCTTCAACGTGGCGCGCAGCGATAAAAACGAGGTATTAACCAACGTCTTCCGCTCCAAAGGCGTGCTGGTGGGCACCTCCACCATGAACAACGTGATGATGCCGAAAATCGCTGGCCTGGTGGAGGAGATGACCGGCCTGCGCTTTCGCAACAAACGCGCCAGCGCCTTTGGCTCCCACGGCTGGAGCGGCGGCGCGGTAGATCGCCTCTCCACGCGTCTGCAGGATGCCGGTTTTGAGATGTCCCTGAGCCTGAAGGCGAAATGGCGTCCGGACATTGATGCCCTTGAAATTTGCCGCCAGCATGGCCGTGATATTGCACGTCAGTGGGCGCTTACTCCACTCCCCGTAGCCGCAGCTGTGGCGGCTACGACGCCTGCCGCCAGCCCCTGTGCAACCGCCGATTTGGGGCCGAGCATGCAGTGCAGCGTCTGCCAGTGGATCTACGATCCTGCAAAAGGTGAACCGATGCAGGACGTCGCCCCCGGTACGCCGTGGTGCGACGTGCCGGACAACTTCCTCTGCCCGGAATGCTCCCTGGGGAAAGAGGTCTTTGATGAACTGGCAACGGAGGTCAAATGAACCACGGCATCGTGATTATTGGCTCGGGCTTTGCCGCCCGCCAGCTGGTAAAAAATATCCGCAAGCTTGATGCGAACGTCCCGCTGACGCTGATTGCAGCCGACAGCATCGATGAGTACAACAAACCGGATTTAAGCCACGTGATCAGCCAGAGCCAGCGTGCAGACGACCTCACCCGCCAGACGGCGGGGGAGTTTGCCGAACAGTTTAACCTGCGGCTGTTTCCCTGGACCTGGGTGACCGATATTGACGCCGCCGCGCACGTGGTGAAAGCGGGCGAACGATCCTGGCCGTACGATAAGCTGGTGCTGGCGACGGGCGCATCTGCCTTTGTGCCGCCGGTTGAGGGACGCGAGCTGATGCTTACGCTTAACAGCCAGCGGGAGTATCGCGCCTGTGAAACCGCGCTTCGCGACGCGCAGCGGGTGATGATTGTCGGCAGCGGTCTGATTGGCACCGAGCTGGCGATGGATTTTTGCCGCGCCGGCAAAGCGGTGACCCTCATTGACCAGGCAGCGAGCATTCTGCCGACGCTGATGCCGCCAGAAGTAAGCAGCCGCTTACAGCATCGCCTGACCGATATGGGCGTGCAGCTGCTGCTGAAATCGCAGCTTCAGCGCCTGGAGAAAACCGCAGGCGGTATCCGCGTTCAGCTGGATCGCAGCCGCAGCGTTGAAGTGGATGCCGTGGTGGCTGCCACCGGCCTGCGGGCGGAGACCGCGCTGGCGCAGCGCGCCGGAGCTGCAACGCATCGCGGGGTGAAGGTCGATAGCTACCTGCAAACCACGCAGCCGGATATCTATGCGCTGGGCGACTGTGCGGAGATCAACGACAGCGTGCTGCCGTTTCTTCAGCCGATTCAGCTTAGCGCCATGTACCTGGCGAAAAACCTGCTCGGTGCCCGCGTTCCGCTGAAGCTGCCCGCGATGCTGGTAAAGGTCAAAACCCCTGAGCTGCCCTTGCAGCTGGCAGGCGAGTCCGGGCGGCGCGATCTGCGCTGGCAGATGGAAACCAGCGCGGCGGGGATGGTCGCTCAGGGGTTTAATGAAGAGGGTCAGCTCTGCGCCTTTGCAATCAGCGAGGATCGCATGAAAGAGGCGTTTACTCTGCTGAAGCAGCTCCCGCCAGCGAATCATAGCCCCGCACCCGGTAGTTAACAATTGAGGCTAGCCAGCAAAGGATAAAGATCGCCACCACGATAAATCCGGCGTCGCCGAGGTTATCGTTCAGCGTGGCGATGATGTCCCACACGCCACCGCTCAGGGCGAACTTATCCACCAGCAGCCCCAGCGCTTCCAGCCCGCCGATAAACAGCGCCACCACTACTGAGGTCCCGGTGATGGTCATGTTGTAGTAGAGCTTGCGCTGGGGCTTAGCAAAGGCCCAGCCGTAGGCGTTGACCATCAGCAGATTATCCAGCGAATCCACCAGCGCCATGCCGCTGGCAAACAGCGCCGGGAAGACCATAATCGACCAGATCGAGATGCCGTTAGAGGCGCTGGCGGCGGAGATCCCCAGCACGCCGATCTCCGTTGCGGTATCGAAGCCGAGGCCAAAGAGAAAGCCCACCAGATACATGTGCCAGCTCCTGCCCACCAGGCGGAAAGCGGCGCTGAACAGCCAGTGCATCACCCCACCCGGGGTGGCGCTTTCGGCATCCACCGGCTTACCCCGCTTCAGGGCCTGGAAGCTGCGCCATACCCCGCGCAAAATCACCAGGTTCACCAGCGCCATCGCCAGCAGAAAGATGGCCGACACCGCCGTGCCAATCATGCCGCCGGTTTCATGAAACCACGCCATCCGGTGCTGAAACGCCGCCGCCGTGGCAGCAATGGCCGCAGAGGCCAGCACGACAATGCTGGAGTGGCCCAGCGAGAACCAGGCCCCGACGCCAAACGGGCGTTTGCCCTGCTGCATCATTTTGCGCGTCACGTTATCGATGGCGGCAATGTGATCCGCATCCACCGCGTGGCGCAGCCCGTAGCCCCAGGCCAGCAGGCTGGCCGCCATCAGCGCCGGGCTGCTGGCAAAGGCGTGCCACGCCCAACCCCAGGCCAGCAGGTTAGCCATCATCAGCCCCAGCATTAGCAGCGCCGCACGCGGCTCGCTGCGTAAAACTCGCATCAACATTATCAGATTCCTTATTTATAAAAGTCTGGCGGCAGCGATGACCGCCTGCCCAAAGGCAATGGCGCCGTCTCCTGCAGGGAGCCTGCGGGGAAACAGCAGCGTAAAATCGGTAAGGTAAAACGCGAGGCGCGCGCGCAGGAGCCGGTTATGGATCACCCCGCCGCTAAAGCAGAGCGTGCGGATCCTGAGCGCGTCGGCGTGCTGGCGCATCAGATCGGCCAGCCCCCGGGCCAGCGCGTCATGAAAAGCCCACGCCCGCGCCTGCGGTTCCGCCTGCCACTCCAGCAGCAGCTGCCAGAAGCGCGCCAGATCGAGCCTGCCCTCGCGCAGCGGCAGGGTGAGCGGATGCGTTACGCCAGCGCAGCGTTCGGCCAGCGCCTCCAGTCGACAGGCCGCCTCCCCTTCATAACTCAGCGTTTCTGGAGCACACCCCAGCGCGCAGGCCACGGCGTCAAACAGACGCCCGCAGGAGGAGGCTAGCGGCGCATTGATACCGCGCGCGATGGCCCGCGCCAGCGGCGGCCAGCTCTGCGCCTGCACCGACTGGGTTTCGGCGTAGCGCTGCCAGTCGGGGACAAACGCCAGGCAGTGGGCCAGCAGGTTCCGCCAGGGCTGCTGCGCAGCCAGATCGCCACCGGGGAGCGCCACGGCGGGCAGGCCGCCCAGATGTGCGCACTCGCGGTAGTTCACCCGGAGACACTCCCCACCCCACAGTGCGCCATCGACACCCATGCCGATGCCGTCCAGCGTCAGGGCGATAACGTCTCCGCCCGTCAGCGGCCAGCCGTGCTCGGCCAGGCAGGCCGCTGCGTGAGCGTGGTGATGCAGCACCGGCGCGATCGGCAGCCCGCTCTCCGCCGCCC
Organism: Pseudescherichia sp.; assembly: GCF_032052675.1. Lineage (NCBI taxonomy): Bacteria > Pseudomonadati > Pseudomonadota > Gammaproteobacteria > Enterobacterales > Enterobacteriaceae > Pseudescherichia > Pseudescherichia sp. Next base: position 109,169 of record NZ_DAMBWA010000013.1, on the reverse strand, counting down.
ACTGGCTGGATCGGTAGCCCGGATGAGCATCGCAGACGATCTGGCGAGGGGAGACGTTATAGATGGACTGCATCAGATCCAGCGCCTGCCGCCACTGTGCCTCAATGCCCTCGTCGCTGAGATCGCCGAAGTGCTGGCTCATCACCGCCTGCCCGCCGCGCACGAGGCAGAAGGTATTTTTCATGTCCGCACCCATGCAAAGCAGCGGCGGCACATCGGTAAAGCCCGGCGGCAGCGGCAGCGCGTCCGGCACAAACCCACGCGAGCGCCGGAGCATCTCCCCGTCGGCCCGCATGACCGAGTCGTCCATCCGCTGGACGATATCGCGATTATGCAGCAGGAAACCGTCGGCGATGGCGGCGAGCTCCCGCTGCGCCTCGTGGTTGGTCAACGCAGGCGGCTTACCGCTGAGGTTGCCGGAGGTCATCACCAGCGGGCGGCTAAGGCGCTGCATCAGCAGATGCTGAAGGGGATTGGCGGGCAGCATCACCCCCACTTCATTGAGTCCCGGCGCGATGGCCTCATCCAGTTCTGGCAGCAGAGTTTTATCCACCAGTACCACCGGGGCGGCCGGGGTCTCCAGCGCCGCGCGGGCCGAATCAGGGAGGTTTTGCGCATCGGCGATCATCACCGCCAGCGGCTTGGCCGGACGCCGCTTGCGCAGACGCAGGCGCGCCACCGCCTGTGGGTTACGCGCGTCGCAGGCGAGATGAAAGCCGCCGAGGCCCTTCACCGCCACAATACCGCCTGTATCCAGCGCGGCTACCGCCGCTGCCAACGCCGCCTCTCCCGCCCGCGTCTCACCCGCTGCGTGCCACGCCAGCTGCGGGCCGCACGTCGGGCAGGCCACCGGCTGAGCGTGAAAGCGGCGATCCGCCGGGTTGCGATACTCCGTCTCGCAGGTCGGACAGAGCGGGAAAGGCGCCATCGCGGTCTGCGGGCGATCATAGGGCATAGCGCGGATAATGGTTACCCGCGGCCCGCAGTGGGTGCAGTTGACGAAGGGGTAGCGGTAGCGGCGATCCGTGGGATCGTTCATCTCCGCCAGGCAGGCCGGACAGGTTGCCGCATCTGGCACGATCTGGGTATCCATGCCGCCCCCCGCGCTGGGCAGAATAGTGAACGCCACAGGACGCTGCGGCCAGTGAAACGGCATGGCGTCGGCCTGGTCGATGTGCGCCAGCGGCGGGCAGGCCTGCCGCATCTGCGCCATAAACCCGGCCTCCTCTCCCCAGAGCCGCACCACCACGCCCTGTCCGTCGTTGCAGACGTCGCCAGTACGCTGGAGCCGCTGCGCCAGCTGCCAGACAAAGGGGCGGAAGCCCACCCCCTGAACTTTGCCCCGCACGCGGATAAGGACGCCACTCCCGCTCATGCCTCTACACCGCCGCGTCGCGCAGGCGGGTTTTCATCGCCTGATAGGTGGTTTGGGTATAGTTTTCCGCCCAGGGCTGATCGGCAATGGCGCTAACCTTCACCGCGCAGTACTTGGTCTCCGGCGTTTTGGAGACGGGGTCAAGGTTGTCCTGGGTTAACTCGTTGCAGGCCCCAATCCACCACTGGTAGGTCATGTAGACGCTGCCGCGATTAATGCGCTCGTTCACGTCGGCACGGCTGATCACCTTTCCGCGCCGGGACTCGACCCATACCAGCTGCCGATCATGAATACCGAGCGCCTGGGCGTCGTCCGGGTTGATCTGCACAAAGCCCGGCTCGTCGGCGAGGGTTTGCAGCGCCGCGCAGTTGCCGGTCATCGAGCGGCAGGAGTAGTGCCCTACCTCGCGCACGGTGCAGAGCACCAGCGGGAAGTCGGCGTCCGGCACTTCGGCGGGCGCGCGCCACTGCGCCGCAAACAGGTGCCCTTTGCCGTCCGGGGTATCAAACTTATTGCCCTGGTAAAGATAGGGCGTTCCCGGATGATCCAGCGTCGGACAGGGCCACTGCACGTGCCCCATATCGCCCATCTTCTCGTAGGTGACGCCGTAGAAGAGCGGGCACAGCTCACGCAGCTCATCCCAGATCTGCTGGTTGCTGTCGTAGTGCATCGGGTAGCCCATCTCGGTGGCGATCAGGCTGATGATCTCCCAGTCGCGCTTGACGTTGTACTGCGCATCCACCGCCTTCTCGAAACGCTGGAAGCCGCGATCGGCGCAGGTGAAGACGCCGCCGTGCTCGCCCCATGAGGTCGCGGGCAGCAGGACATCCGCCTGCTCGGCGGTTTTGGTCATAAAGATATCCTGCACCACCACGAAGTCGAGGGCCTCAAAGCCTTTGCGCACCAGACCCAGGTCGGCTTCGGTCTGGAGCGGATCCTCACCCATGATGTAGTAGGCTTTGACCTTGCCCTCCAGCGCCAGGTGTGGCACTTCGGTAATGCGCACCCCGACCTGGTCGTCCATATCCGCAGCGTTGATCCCCCAGGCTTTGGCAAATTTCTCCCGCACGGCCGGATCGACCACGTCCTGATAGCCGGGGAACTGGTTGGGGATCACCCCCATATCACACGCCCCCTGAACGTTGTTCTGCCCGCGCACCGGTCCAACGCCGACATGCTCCCGGCCCAGGTTGCCGGTGAGCAGCGCCAGGCTCGCCAGGCCTTTCACCACGTCCACCGCCTGGCCGAACTGGGTGACGCCCATGCCCCACATAATGGTGGCCGACGGTGCTGCGGCGTAGGTGCGCATTGCCTGGCGGATCTGCTGGGCGCTGACGCCGGTCAGGTGCTCAACCGCTTCGGGCGCATAGTCTTTGACCACCTCGCGATAGGCGTCGAGGCCGCGGGTAAAGCTGGCCACGTACTCCCTGTCGTACAGCTCCTCCTCCAGCAGCACGTAGCCAAAGGCGTTAACCAGCGCCATATTGCAGCCGTTGTTGATCTGCAGATGCTGATCGGCAATGCGCGCGGTTTCGATCCGTCGCGGATCGCAGACGATAATTTTCGCCCCGTTCTGTTTGGCCTTGATTACCCGGCGGGCAACGATGGGGTGCGAGTCGGCGCAGTTGTAGCCGAATACCAGCAGGCAGCGGGAGTGTTCAATATCGCCGATAGAGTTGCTCATCGCGCCGTTGCCGAGCGCCTCCTGCAGGCCCGCTACCGACGGGCCGTGGCAGACCCGGGCGCAGCAGTCGACGTTGTTGGTGTGCAGCACGCCGCGAGCAAACTTCTGCATCACATAGTTGGTTTCGTTGCCGGTCCCGCGCGAGGAGCCGGTGGTCATGATCGCCCGGCCACCGTACTGGGCCTTGATCTCCTCCAGCCGTTTTGCCGTGTAGCGAATGGCTTCATCCCAGCTTACGGGCGTTAGCTTGCCGCCTTTCTGATAGCGGATCATCGGCTGGGTCAGGCGCGGCGTCAGGAGTTTCGTATCGTTAAGAAAATCCCAGCCGTAGTAACCCTTCAGGCAGAGCTGATTCTGGTTGGTAACGCCTTCCGCCGCTTCGGCACGAATGATTCTGTTGTTATCGACCACCAGCTTCAGTTTGCAGCCTGCGCCGCAGTATGGACAAACGCTCGTAATTTTTTTCATCAGTAACAGACCTGTTAAAAGTTGAAATGCTGTTCAGTTAAAAGAGAAGTGAGGCAGCGGTGTCGAGGGCCGCGCGGCGGCGTTTCTCGGCGCTAAGCTGCTCCAGACGCGCCCTGTCAACGCAGACCAGCGCATTGGTCGGGCAGACCTCCATGCAGGCGGGTCCCGCCTCGCGGGTGTGGCAGAGGTCGCACTTGTTGGCCTCAGCCTTCTCCGCCCGCACGTTCAGGCCCGCGCCGCTGTTGCGGACTACCGGACGCACAACGACCTCCATCGCGCCATAGGGACAGGCGACCACGCAGGTTTTGCACCCGATGCAGCGCTCCTGCATGACGTTAACAAAGCCTTTGTCACGGCTGATTGCGCCGTTGGGGCAGACGTTGGCGCACGGGGCGTCCTCGCACTGACGGCAAAGGGTAGCGGTAGAGACGTTCACGCCTTTAATAACGTGAATACGCGGCAGGAAGGTGTCGGGGGTTAAAGAGGCACAATCCTGTTGCGCCTGGTGAGAAACCACGCAGGCAACTTCACAGGTACGGCAGCCAATACATTTACTGGCGTCGGCCATGATGAAACGGTTCATCAAATTCTCCAGCATTAACGGTAGTGTGCCGGAGTATTCACGAATCGTGCCAGAGTTTATTGTATTGATTTATAGCGATTTTAAAACAGGAGGACACTGTCATCGACACTTGTGACGATGACAGCTGTCGATATCAGACGTGCGGGCCGCGGCGAACGGAGCCGCGCAGGATCAGCTCTCCGGTAAAGGCTGGCTGGGTAGTGAACTCCCCGCCGTCGAGCATAAAGATAAGACGGTTGATGGTCTCTTTGATCATCTCCGTTACCGGAATTTTGACGCTGGCCAGCGGCGGGACGGTATAGGGGGCAATAGCAATATCATCGAAGCCAATCACCGAGACCTGCTCCGGGACAGCAATGCCGCTGCTGTGCAGCTGGCTAATGGCCCCAATCGCCATATCGTCGTTGCTGGCCACCAGCGCGCTAAAGCGTGCCCCGCGTTCCAGCAACGTCGCGACGCCTGCTGAGCCGCTGGCAGGCGTCCACTTCCCCTCTACTATCAGTTCGTTCCGCACTGCCACGCCGTGTCGCTCCAGCGCCTCTCTGTAGCCGGAGAGACGCTCGTTGCCGGTAGGTGAGTCGAGAGAGCCGGTGATAAAGGCGATATCCCGATGTCCCTGGGCCAGCAGCGTCTCTACTGCCGCCAGGCTGGTGCCTTTCTGGTCGCAGTAGACGCAGTGGCTGCTATTTTTTCGCAGCCGCCGGTTAAGCACCATAATGGGCTGGGTATGGCCGTCGATGATCGTGTCGATCTCGTCGACGCTAAGAAAGCGCGGGTAGATCACGATTGCGTCGCAGCGCAGATCGAGCAGGTACTGGATCGCCTGTCGCTCTTCGTCGGCGCTGTGCTTGCCGTCGGCAAGGATCAGCTGGCGGCCACGATCCTCCGTCATCCGCGCCGCGTGAAACAGGAGTTCGCTAAAGTAGACCCCGTGGTAGAGCGTATTAGTCACCACCAGCCCAAGGGTCTGGGTGGTTTTCGCCGACAGGTTACGCGCCAGCAGGTTCGGCCGGTAGCCGCTCTCCTCAATGGCCTGAAACACGCGCTCCCTGGTCTCCTGGCTGACGTAGCCGTTGCCTGACAGCACGCGGGACACCGTCGCCTTCGATACCCCTGCCCGCTTCGCTACCTCCAGCATCGTGGTCATGATTGCTTTCCTTTCATTTGCATATCCGCAGTTTACTGCACCTGGCGCGGATTTGCAGCGCTTTGCCCGACGGCGATCATGGTGATCGTCCTCACGGATCTAAACATCCATCATTGAATATAAAAATGAAACTCAGCATGATTTTGTGGAACCGGTTTCCTACATCACGTCTCACTGCTCGCGGTGCAGTCGTAACCCCATACTAAAACAGGATAAAAATCCGATGGCCAAAAACTATGCCGCGCTGGCGACGACCGTGGTCACCGCGCTGGGCGGGGCGGATAATATCGCCGCCGTCACTCACTGCATGACGCGCCTGCGTTTTGTAGTGAAAGATGAGACGCAGATCGACAGCGCCACGCTGAAAAGCACCCCCGGCGTGATGGGCGTGGTGCGCAGCGACAGCCAGTGCCAGGTGATCATCGGCAATACGGTGTCGCAGGCCTATGCCGAAGTGGTACGCCTGCTGCCGGCCGATTTGCAGCCGGTAGTGGACACCGGGCCGCAGAAGCTGACCCTCCGGCGCATTGGCGCAGGCATTCTCGATGCGCTGATCGGCACCATGTCACCGCTGATCCCGGCGATCATCGGCGGATCGATGGTCAAGCTGCTGGCGATGATCCTTGAGATGACCGGCGTGCTGGAAAAAGGCTCCTCTACCCTGACGATCCTCACCGTCATCGGCGACGGGGCCTTCTTCTTCCTGCCGCTGATGGTCGCGGCCTCGGCGGCGGTGAAGTTTAAAACCAACATGTCGCTGGCGATTGCTATCGCCGGGGTGCTGGTGCATCCGAGCTTTATCGAGCTGATGGCGAAAGCGGCTCAGGGCCAGCAGGTCGAGTTCGCCCTGGTTCCGGTGACGGCGGTGAAGTACACCTACACGGTGATCCCGGCGCTGGTGATGACCTGGTGCCTCTCTTACATCGAACGCTGGGTGGATCGCATCACCCCGGCGGTGACGAAAAACTTCCTTAAGCCGATGCTGATCGTGCTGATCGCCGCCCCGCTCGCCATCCTGCTGATCGGGCCGATCGGGATCTGGATCGGCAGCGCCATCTCCGCGCTGGTCTACACCATTCACAGCTACTTAGGCTGGCTGTCGGTGGCGATCATGGGCGCGCTCTGGCCGCTGCTGGTGATGACCGGCATGCACCGCGTCTTTACCCCGACCATCATTCAGACCATCGCCGAGACCGGCAAAGAGGGTATGGTGATGCCGTCGGAGATCGGCGCCAACCTGTCGCTGGGCGGCTCGTCGCTGGCGGTGGCATGGAAAACTAAAAACCCGGAGCTGCGCCAGACGGCGCTGGCGGCGGCGGCCTCGGCCATTCTGGCGGGGATCTCCGAGCCTGCGCTCTACGGGGTGGCGGTGCGCCTGAAGCGCCCGCTGGTCGCCAGCTTGATCAGCGGCTTTATCTGCGGCGCGGTGGCCGGGATCGCCGGGCTTGCCAGCCACTCGATGGCCGCGCCGGGACTCTTTACCAGCGTCCAATTTTTCGATCCGGCTAATCCAATGAGCATTGTCTGGGTCTTTGCCGTAATGGCGCTGGCGGTGGTGCTGTCGTTTGTGCTCACTCTGCTGCTGGGCTTTGAGGATCTGCCCGTCGAGGATGAGGCAGCCAAAGCGCGCGCGCTGCAGGCGGCAAAGCCAGCGGCAGCGGCCCGGGCCTGATTTAACAAGAGGTAAACTATGTCTGTATTTCCAGAGGGATTTTTATGGGGCGGCGCACTGGCCGCCAACCAGTCGGAGGGGGCGTATCGCGAAGGCGGCAAGGGGCTGACCACCGTCGATACTATTCCACACGGCGCAAACCGTCTGCCGGTCAAGCTGGGCCTGGAGAAGCGCTTCTCCCTGCGCGACGATGAGTTCTATCCCAGCCATGAGGCGATCGATTTCTATCATCGCTACCGGGAAGATATCGCCCTGATGGCGGAGATGGGTTTCACCGTGTTTCGCACCTCCATCGCCTGGGCGCGCCTCTACCCTAACGGCGACGAGCTGACGCCCAATCCCGACGGGATCGCCTTCTACCGGGCGGTATTTGAGGAGTGCCGGAAGCACAACATCGAGCCGCTGGTGACCCTGTGCCACTTCGACGTGCCGATGCATCTGGTGCGGGAGTATGGCTCCTGGCGTAACCGTAAGATGGTGGAGTTCTTCACCCGCTACGCCCGCACCTGCTTCGAGGCGTTCGACGGGCTGGTGAAGTACTGGCTGACCTTCAATGAGATCAACATCATGCTGCACAGCCCCTACTCGGGCGCGGGGCTGGTGTTCGAGGAGGGTGAGAACCCGGAGTGGGTCAAGTACCAGGCGGCGCACCACGAGCTGATCGCCAGCGCGCTGGCCACCCAGATTGCGCATGAGGTGAACCCGAACAACCAGGTCGGCTGTATGCTGGCGGGCGGTAACTTCTACCCCTACTCCTGCAAGCCAGAGGATGTCTGGGCGGCGCTGGAGAAGGATCGGGAAAACCTGTTCTTTATTGACGTTCAGGCGCGCGGAGCCTACCCGGCGTGGACGGGGCGGATGTTCCGCGAGAAGGGGATTGCCATTGAGATCCTGCCTGGCGACGATGAGATCCTCAAGCATACCGTCGACTTTGTGTCGTTCAGCTACTACGCCTCCCGCTGCGCCTCGGCGGAGATGAACGCGGGCAACACCAGCGCGGCGAACGTTGTTAAGTCGCTAAAAAACCCCTGGATCGAGGCCAGCGAGTGGGGCTGGGGTATCGATCCTCTTGGTCTGCGTATTACCATGAACATGATGTACGACCGCTACCAGAAGCCGCTATTCCTGGTGGAGAACGGGCTGGGGGCGCGGGATGAGTTTGACGCTAACGGCGAGATTAACGACGACTACCGCATCAGCTACCTGCGGGAGCATATTCGCGCGATGGGCGAGGCGGTGGCGGACGGCATTCCTCTGCTCGGCTACACCTCCTGGGGCTGCATCGATCTGGTGGCGGCCTCAACCGGTGAGATGAGCAAGCGCTACGGCTTTGTCTACGTTGACCGCGACGACCAGGGCAACGGCACGCTGGACCGCGTCCGCAAGAAGTCGTTCTGGTGGTATAAGAAGGTCATCGCCAGCAACGGGGCTGATCTGGACTAGGTTTTCGCCGGGCGGCGCTGCGCTTGCACCGGCCTACGATCCTGTAGGCCCGGTAAGCGCAGCGCCACCGGGCGTTATGTCACTGAGGATCGATCAGATCCACGACCATGCTTAAAATCTCATCCATGATATGCGGAGCAACGGTGGCAGCATAACGCGCTTTACGGGCGGATAAATCGAGCGCACATAGCTGATAGCAAAGCACTACGCCGGTGACCTGCCCCGTATCTGTGCTGTCACCATCCAGCCAGACCGTGACAGCATGGGAGCGTGCTAGCGAGCCACCGCTGGTTACCGGCACACAGACCGCAGTACCCAGCGCTGAGACAAGCTTTCTATCCGAAATCACCAGATAGTAGTGCGCACCTCTGAACTCATGTCCCTCTACCGGATCGCCGTTGACATGCCATATCTCTCCCTTTGCTGGTGTCTTCCTTCCCTGCGCCATCAGATCTCCTCCTTGCCCTGTGGCTTATCGGCTAGCTCATCCGCCAGATCGGTATTAAAACTGGCGATCTCCTGGCTATCTATTCCCTGCAGTATCTCTGTGACTGAACGGCGTCCTCGGGCAACGCGTTTTGCTGGTGTCATGCTAACTGAATTACCGTTGGTGCTCACAATCAATGTGGTTCCTGCGGTCCAACCCATAGCGGTGGCAATCTCACCGGGAATCGTGACTACTACGGCACCGCCTTGCTGCCTAAGTTTTGTTAGTGGCATAGCGCCTCCATTGAGTGTAACAATGTCTCACTCTGAGTATACCCTAAGTTACACAAAGTCACACTAACAGTGTCACAACGCCGTAAATCCTCCCTGCCCCTGCCAGCCGTCAAGCCGCTGATAGACCGTCTCTACTGCCTCTTTAACCGGCGGGGTCATCGGATAGCAGAAGCCGACGATATCCGGCTGAATGCCGAGAAAGATCACCTCCCCCACATCCTCTTTGAGCTGATCCACCAGGTAGTTCAGGGGCATGTTGTGGGTAGTCATCATAAACAGCTCGGCGATGTCGTCGGGATCGATGAGGCGGATCTCACCGGGATTGAGTCCCATGTCGGTGGCGTCAACGATCAGCAGGCGATCCGGACGCAGCTCACGGATCGCCACCACGTCATTCTCCGGCGCGCTGCCGCCGTCGATTACCCGCCACGCGCCCGGCTGCCGGGCGGCGCACATCTCCGCCAGCAGCGGGCCTGCGCCATCGTCACCCATCATGCTGTTACCTACGCAGAGTAAAACGTCAGTCACGGACTCTCCTTACCATCAGATAGATGGCGCTCTCCTGATGAATATCATGCAGCATGCTGAGCAGTATGCGGCTCCAGGTCTGCTGCTGCGGGGTCTGTCCCGCCAGCGCCCGGTCAAAGGCGCCTGCCAGCATCGCGATATGTGAATGGTCGATAACGATCTCGCCATACTTTGGCACCCCGGCCATCTTGCGCCGGGCGCTGCTCCCCTCCTCCAGGGTGGCGATCCACGCCAGGTAGTCGTCCCACGGACAGGTCAGCGCCGCCTCCAGACAGTCGATCACTCCCAGGTGATGACCAATAGCGAGACTGTAATAGACCACCTGCTGCGCCTCGGCTGGCGTCGCGTCGTTCTCATCGATAAACTTCCGGCTCAGCTGGCTGAAGACCACGGATTCGCTCATGAGATCCGCGCCTCGTCTACGACGGCGTTGAGGTGCGCCACGATCTCATTCAGGCGCGGATCGTCCTCCGCTGCCAGCCAGCGCGCCACCTGGTTCTCCCCCAGCGCCCGCAGGCGCAGGTAGTCATCGGCGATCTCGCGGCCGTAGCGGTAGCCCGCCAGCCGCCGCGCCTCGCGATCGACCCGTACCCGCAGGGGCTGGACGATATCCTCATGCAGCAGCGCCGCCGGCTGGTTATCCTCTTCCCCCGGCAGGCGAGCATGAATTTTCTGCTCCAGCAGACCCAGCGCCATCGCAAAGCCGTAGAGCGTCGCGGCGGGCGTCGGCGGGCAGCCGGGAATGTAGACATCCACCGGAACGATTTTGTCGGTGCCGCCCCAGACGCAGTAGAGATCGTGGAAGATGCCGCCGCTGTTGCCGCACGCCCCGTAGGAGATGCAGATTTTTGGGTCGGGAGCCGACTGCCAGGCCCGCAGCGCCGGAGAGCGCATCGCCCGGGTCACCGCCCCGGTAAACAGCAGAATGTCCGCGTGACGCGGGGATGGCACAACCTTGATACCGAAGCGTTCGGCGTCAAACAGCGGCGTCAGAGTGGCAAAAATTTCGATTTCACAGCCGTTGCAGCCTCCGCAGTCGACGCGGTAGACGTAGGCCGAACGCTTGATCTTTTTCAGCAGCGACGCCTTCATGCTGGCGATGGACTCCTCCACCGTCATCGGCACGGGAATGCCGTTGGCATCGCGCGGTCCCAGTAAATTGCTCATCAGCTGGCCTCCTGCATATGGCGAGTAAGTTCAATGCGATCGGATGACACCAGGCACTTCTGCCGCTTGCACGCCGGACAGGTCTCGAAGCCTTCACGGTGATGTTCCGCCCGGCTGTCGCCGTTGTGCGCCAGCAGCGCAATGGCATAGTCGATCTCTTTCTGCACCGCAAAGGGCCGCTCGCAGACGCGGCAGTGGCACAGATCGAAGCGCGACTGCTGTAAAAAATCCTCTTTCTTCCACACCGCCAGCTCGTACTCCTGGGAGAGGGTAATCGCCGCCGTCGGGCAGACCTCCTCACAGCGGCCGCAGAAGATGCAGCGCCCAAGGTTAAACTGCCAGGCCTGCTCGCTGCTCGCCAGCAGGGTCTCTACCGACAAGGCATTCGAAGGACAGGCGTTGACGCAGGCCGAGCAGCCAATGCACTGGCGGGGATCGTGCTGCGGCTTGCCGCGAAAGTGCTTATCCACCTCGATAGGAGTGAGCGGATAGGCCGCGGTGGGCGTGCCGGTTTTAATCGCTTTTTTGATAAAGGTAAACATGGCCACTCCTTATTTCAGCGGCGAGTTTTTACGCTCGATGCCGTAGCGCTCAAGCTCTTTGTAAGGCACGACTTTGCTCTTCTTCTTCCGCACGTCCACTACCGTCATGCGGTCGGTGCAGGAGTAGCACGGGTCGAGGCTGCCGATGATCAGCGGCGCGTCAGAGACGGTGTTGCCCCGTAGCATGTAGCGCAGGGTCGGCCAGTTGGCGTAGGTAGCCGCCCGGCAGCGCCAGCGGTAGAGCTTCTGGTTATCCCCGGTCATGCTCCAGTGAATGTCGTCCCCGCGCGGCGCTTCGGCAAAGCCAAGGGCAAAGCGGTTGGGAATATAGGTGAAACCCTCCACCATCAGCGGGCCGCCGGGCAGGTTATCCAGCCCAAACTCGATCATATTCAGGGCGGTAAGCACCTCGTTAATGCGCACCTTGAGGCGGGAGATGACGTCGCAGCCCTGCTCGCTGTGCACCTCTACCGGCAGCAGGCCGTAGCCGACAAAGGGGTGATCGGCGCGGGTATCCCGGGCGTGGCCGCTGGCGCGCACCATCGGGCCAACATTGCTGAAGTCGCGGGCGATCTCTGGATCGAGCCGACCAATCCCTACCGTGCGCTGTTCAATATTCGGCGTGCTCATCAGGACGTCGACCAGCTCCTGCACGTCGCGGCGCATCTGACGGGCAAGTTGACGGGTCTGGATCATGTCCTCTTTCAGCATGTCGCGACGAATGCCGCCGATCAGGTTCAGGCCGTAGGTTTTGCGTGCCCCGGTGAGGATCTCCGCCATCTTCATGGAGGTCTCACGCACCCGGAAGAACTGCATAAAACCCGAGTCGAAGCCGACGAAGTGGCAGGCGAGGCCGAGGTTCAGCAGGTGACTGTGCAGGCGCTCCACCTCCAGCAGAATGGCGCGGATCATCTGCGCCCGCTCCGGCACCACGATGCCCATCGCATTCTCCACCGAAGTGGTATAGGCGGTGCTGTGGGCGAAGCCGCAGATGCCGCAGACGCGATCCGACAGGAAAGTCACCTCGTTGTAGCCCATGCGGGTCTCCGCCAGCTTCTCCATGCCGCGGTGGACGTAGAAGAGGCGATAGTCGGCATCGATAATGTTCTCCCCATCGACAAACAGGCGGAAGTGGCCCGGTTCATCGGAGGTGACATGCAACGGGCCAATCGGCACCACGTTGTTCTTTTTGCTGCCCAGCTCGTTGATGAACTCGTAGGTCTCGCTGTCGGTGGTCGGCGCGGGGCGCTGGCGATAATCCATGCTGTCTTTACGCAGCGGGTAGAGCTCGTCCGGCCAGTCGTCCGGCAGCACCAGACGCCGCTCGTCCGGCAGGCCAACCGGGATCAGGCCATACATATCGCGCACCTCGCGCTCGCCCCAGACGGCAGCGGGAACGCGTGGCGTGACCGACGGGAACTCCAGCGTGTTGGCGTCAACTTCTACGCGCACGGTGATCCAGCATTTGGTGCCCTGCTCCATCGACAGCACGTAGTAGACGGCATAGCGGCCGCAGAGCTGGCGCTCATCGTTGCCAAACAGCACCGACAGCCAGCCCCCCTGCTGGTAGTAGAGATACTCCACCACCTCCGGCAGGGCGTTTACCTTCACGGTAATGGTCAGCTGATCGCGGGTCTGCCAGGCCTCATCCAGCACTGCGCCGGGAATGGCCTGATGCAGCGCCGCCAGGTAGTGCTGACCCAATTTTTCTTCAGACATGTTCAAACTCTCTTTCATCACGCCGCCAGCAAGGAGACGAAGGCTAAAAATGCAAAGCCAAACCCGGCCCAGGTTACGCGGGAGGTCGCGCAGAAGCGCAGCCGCGCCATACTGTTCTCAAACAGGGCAATCACCAGCACACCCAGCACCAGCTTGACGACGGCCACCCCCAGCGCCAGCAGCAGGCCGCCCGCGCTAAAGGTCACCATCTGCCCCCACGGCAGGAAAAGGCCGACAAACAGCTGCAATACCACCAGCTGCTTGAGGCTGATGCCCCACTTCAGCAGGGCAAAGCCGTAGCCGCTGTATTCGGTCAGCGGGCCTTCCTGCAGCTCCTGCTCGGCTTCGGCGAGATCGAACGGCAGCTTGCCCATCTCGATAAAGGTGGCGAAGGCGCAGGCGCAGAGCGCCAGCAAGAGCGGAATGCTGCGCCCGACGGGCCACGACCAGAGCGTGGCGGTCATACTGCTGATGTGGGTCGATCCCGCCACCAGCGCCACGACCCACAGGCCGAGAAGGAGGATCGGCTCCACCAGCACGCCGAGCATCGCCTCACGGCTGGCCCCGAGGCCGGTAAAGGGGCTGCCGGTATCAAGCCCGGCGATGGCAAAGAAGAAGCGGGCAATGGCAAAGAGGTAGATCAGAGTGATGAGATCCCCCAGCGCCGGTAGCGGGGAGGCCACGGTCACCACCGGTAGCGCAGTGGCGATGGTCAGCATCACGCCGATCATCACAAAGGGCATCAGGCGGAATACCCAGCTGGCATCCGCCGGGGCGACGCTCTGACGGCCCAGCAGCTTGATCAGATCCCGGTACTCTTGCAGTACCCCAGGCCCACGACGGTTATGCAGGCGGGCGCGGGCCACGCGGCTTATCCCGGAGAGCAGCGGCGCAAAGGCAAAGAGCACCAGCGCCTGAAGTAATGGATAGAGAAGGTTCATGTTCAGGCTCCTCGTGAAATAACAATAACTACCAGCACCGCCAGTTCCACCAGCGCCAGGCGGCGAACCAGCGCCGGAGCAGCGCGCTGCCAGGCCGGCATCAGCGCCACCGGATCCAGCCGCTTACGCAGGCCAAGCACCGGGGCAAACGCCTCCTTCACCGGCATCGCGAAGCCGTGCGCGGTGATCACCATCGACTGTTCATGCTCGTAGCCACACGCCCAGGCCGCACCGCGCGAGCGCGACGGCAGGCGATGACCGTTGAACAGCATCATGATGATGAGCGGCAGCAGCGGGCAGGCGATCAGCAGCAGGGCGATCATCGGCTGCGAGACCACGCTGGTGGTCGTCAGCGGTAACGGCACCGCGGCGGAGAGCAGCGGCAGCAGCCACGGCGAGGCGACGCCGCCGATAAGACAGCAGATCGCCAGACCGACGACCGAGGCGGTCATCAGCCACGGCGCGCGGCGGGCATTGGCGGCTTCCGGCGTACGCGGCGCGCCAAGGAAGGTGACGCCGTAGACCTTGGCCATGCACATCACCGCCAGCGCGCCGGTGATCGCCAGCCCCACCGCCAGCAGCGGACCGAGCAGGCGACCGATAAAGGCGTCGCTGCCGCTCAAGGAGAAGAAGCCCTGGTAGATCACCCACTCGCCGGCAAAGCCGTTCAGTGGCGGCAGCCCGGCCATCGCCATCAGCCCCACCAGCATCATTAGAGAGATAACCGGCATGCGTTTGCCAATGCCGCCGAGTTTTTCAATGTCACGATGGCCGGTAGTAAACCAGACGCTGCCCGCGCCCAGCAGCAGCAGGGTTTTAAACAGGCTATGGTTGATCAGGTGATAGAGGCCGCCCACCAGGCCCAGCGCAATCAGCGCAGGCTGGCCGAGCGCCACCCCGGTAAGGCCTGCGCCGAGACCCAGCAGGATAATGCCGATATTTTCCAGCGTGTGGTACGCCAGCAGACGCTGGATGTTGTGCTCCATCAGCGCATAGAGGCCGCCGACAAAGGCGGTCACCGCTCCGAGCAGCAGCAGGCCGAGGCCCCACCACAGCGGCATGGCCTGCCCGGCCAGCAGCGGCAGGACAAAGAGGCCAAACAGCCCGACCTTCATCACCACGCCGGAGAAGAGCGCGGCCGCAGGCGCATCGGCCCCGGCATGCGCCTGGGGTACCCAGCCGTGCAGAGGGATCATCCCGGCCAGCATGCCGAACCCCATCAGCCAGAGCAGCCAGACCGCCGTCCCCGGCCCCTCATCAACGAAGCGCGCCGCGAGGCCGCTAATCTCCAGCGTGCCGTAGCGCTGCCACAGCAGCCAGCAGGCCGCGGCCAGCAGCAGCGTCCCAATCCGGCCCAGGGTAAACCACAGCTTGCCGGACTGCGCGCAGCCGGTAAGAAATGCCCCGCACAGCGCCATAATCTCTGCCATGACCACCAGGGTGAGCAGATCGCTGGCGACGAGGGTGCAGACCGCTGCTGCCATTAGCAGATTGACCAGCAGGCCGTTAACCTTCACCTGCGTATGACGATGCCATGCCACGTTATAGAGGCTGATAAAAAACCCCGGGAGGGCGATAGCCAGCAGCCAGACGGCGTTGAGCGGCGTCAGGCGTATCAGCTGAGGCAGGTAAAGCACGGCGCTCACCCCGCTTGCCGTCCTGCCGGTTAACAGCCCGGCAGCCACGGCAATTACCAGCCCACAGGCCACTGCCCCGCCAACGCCAGCCAGCAGGCCGCTCAGCCCGCGATGAAACGAAAAAAGCAACGCCAGCACCGCCGCCGCAACAAACAGCAGGACGGCCAGGTCGATCAGCATAAACGCGCTCATTTCACGCCTCCTTGCAGGTTAAGCAGCGAGAGGTCGCCATAGTCGCCGCTCAGGGTCAGCTCGCGCTTGCGCTTGCTGGCCCGGGCGATATCGAGAGAATTCACCATCCGCAGCGCGCCGGTTGGGCAGGTGCGGATGCAGGCCGGGCCGCTCTCATCGAACTCACAGAGATCGCACTTCACCGCCACGGCGCGCACGCCGGGCACCCAGTCGAGCAGGGAGCTAACGCGAGCAGGTGCAGGTGGCGCGGGAGGCGCTTTCGGTGAGTTGGCGTTGGCCGGAATATGCAGCGGACGGCTGCCGCTCATCTCAATCGCGCCGAAAGGACAGGCGATGGCGCATAGCTTGCAGCTCACGCACAGGCTCTCATTAAGCTGTACCGCCCCATCCACGCGGTTGATAGCGTTCACCGGGCAGACCCCGGCGCAGGGCGCATCCTCACAGTGGTGACAAAGCTGCGGGGCGGACTCTTTCGCGCTGCGCATCACGCTCAGGCGGGGCATCGATTGCAGCCCGTGCTGGCGGTGCGTCTCTGAGCAGGCCGCTTCACAGGTATGGCAGCCGATACAGAGCGTGGCGTCAGCGATAACAAAACGATTCACCGGACACTCCTCAGGTGGTCATTTTTGACGAAATCGTGCCGACGGTCTGTCATTTCGACACCCCTCGACACGGCAGGCATTCAGGCCACCGTGGCCTGGGCGAATTGATTGACGAGCTGGCAGAGATCCACCGGCGTCTCCTGCTGGATTGCCGCATACAGGCCGTTGTAAACCGGACCGATCTTCTCCAGATAGTGCTCCAGCACCTGGGCACGGTCGCGGTTACTGATGCGGCCATCAATGCGGCCATCCTGCGCCAGCTGGGCCTCGGCAATCAGCAGCTGCTCGCCGCCGTTTTTGCTCTCCACCAGATAGCGGATGGTGTGGCTGTTGAAGCCGTCCGCCAGAGCGACGGTAATAAGGAAGTGTTCGAACAGGACAAAGCAGAGATCCCGCTCCGGCGCGCAGTACATGCCGTGATGCAGGTGGGCTTTGGACAGCGTAATGCCCTGAACCAGCGAGTTGCAGTAAGCCTGCCACTCCTCTTGCAGGCGATGGTGCCGTTCGGCAATGAAGTCAGCCTTTTCGCTAATTTCCCAAATGGTCATTTCAGGTTACCCGGTTAGTTGTGACCAGCCCATTTAGCACTTTCCATGCCATTTTTTAAAATATTGATATTAAAAGAAATTAATAGGAAGGCAGTGTCATTTCGTCAGCGTCGACATCGTCAGTAACGTCGTTTTCGTTGGCTGGCACCGTTATTGCATTAACGGCGCAGTGAATGACGGGAGGCCCTATGCACGAAATTACCCTATGCCAGCGGGCGCTGGAGCTTATTGAACAGCAGGCGGCGGCCCACGGCGCCCGGCGGGTGACCGGCGTATGGCTGAAGATTGGCGCATTCTCCTGCGTGGAGAGCAGCGCCCTCACCTTCTGCTTTGAACTGGTTTGCCGGGGCACCCTGGCGGAAGGCTGCACGCTGCATCTCGACGAGCAGCAGGCGGAGTGCTGGTGCGAATCGTGCCAGCAGTATGTGATCCTGCTGAGCCAGCGGGTGCGCCGCTGTCCCCAGTGCCAGAGCAACATGTTGCAGATCGTGGCCGACGACGGCCTGCAGATCCAGCGACTCGAAATTGAACAGGAGTAGACTATGTGTAGTACCTGCGGCTGCGGCGAAGGCAATCTCTATATAGAGGGCGACGAGCATCGTCCCCACTCGCCATTTCGCAGCGCCCCCTTTGCCCCTGCCCTGCGCAGTGGCCAGGCTATTACCGGGATGAAAACGTCATCCTTTACCCCCGCCCGGACGCCGGAAGGCGATCTCCACTACGGCCACGGCGTTGCCGGAACCCATGCGCCGGGCATGAGCCAGCGGCGAATGCTGGAGATCGAGATCGACGTCTTAGCCAAAAATAACCACCTTGCGGCCCGCAACCGCGCCCGCTTTGCCGCGAAGCAGCAGCTGGTGCTCAATCTGGTCTCCAGCCCCGGCGCGGGCAAAACCACCCTGCTGAGCGAAACCCTGCTGCGCCTGAAGGGCAAAGCGTCCTGTGCGGTGATTGAGGGCGATCAGCAGACCGTCAACGACGCAGCGCGCATTCGCGCCACCGGCACCCCGGCCATTCAGGTCAATACCGGCAAAGGCTGCCATCTGGACGCGCAGATGATCGCCGATGCCGCCCCGCGTCTGCCGCTGGCCAACGGCGGGATCCTGTTTATCGAGAACGTTGGCAACCTGGTCTGCCCGGCCAGCTTCGATCTCGGCGAGCGCCACAAGGTGGCGGTGCTGTCGGTGACCGAAGGGGAAGACAAGCCGCTTAAATACCCGCATATGTTTGCCGCCGCCTCGCTGATGCTGCTCAACAAAATCGACCTGCTGCCGTATCTCCACTTTGATGTGGAAAAATGCCTCGCCAGCGCCCGGGCGGTGAACCCGGACATTGAGATTATCCAGCTCTCTGCCACCAGCGGAGAGGGCATGGACCAGTGGCTGGCCTGGCTGGAGGCGCAGTCATGTGCATAGGCGTACCGGGACAGATCAGCGCCATCGACGGGCTACAGGCGAAGGTAGAGGTGTGCGGCATCCAGCGCGACGTCGATCTGACCCTGGTGGGCAGCGTGGATGCGTCCGGCTGCTCCCGCCTCGGCCAGTGGGTGCTGGTCCACGTCGGCTTCGCCATGAGCGTGATCGACGAGGCCGAGGCCCGCGACACCCTGGCGGCGCTGCAAAATATGTTTGACGTCGAGCCGGACGTCGGCGCGCTGCTGTATGGGGAGAGTGCCTGATGCGCTTCGTTGATGAGTATCGCGTGCCGGAGGCGGTGATGCAGCTGCTTGAGCGCCTTAGCGCTCGTGCACGCCGGCTCAGCTACACGCCAGCGCGCCCGCTGCGCATTATGGAGGTGTGCGGGGGACACACGCACGCCATCTTTAAGTTTGGTCTCGACCAGCTCCTGCCGGAGAATATCGAGTTTATCCACGGCCCCGGCTGCCCGGTCTGCGTCCTGCCGATGGGGCGCATTGACGCCTGCGTGGAGATTGCCAGCCGTCCGGAGGTGATCTTCTGCACCTTTGGCGACGCCATCCGCGTACCGGGAAAAAACGGCTCGCTGCTGGCGGCGAAATCACGCGGGGCCGACGTGCGCATGGTCTACTCGCCGATGGATGCGCTGAAGCTTGCCGAGGCCAATCCCGATCGCAAGGTAGTCTTTTTTGGGCTGGGATTTGAGACCACCATGCCCGCCACCGCCGTGACCCTCGAGCAGGCCCGCGCCCGCAACCTCACCAATTTCTTCTTCTTTTGCCAGCATATCACCCTCGGCCCTACGCTGCGCAGCCTGCTGGAGCAGCCGGATAACAGCATCGACGCCTTTCTCGCCCCCGGTCACGTCAGCATGGTGACCGGCACGGCAGCCTACGGCTTTATCGCCGATGAGTTTCAGCGTCCATTAGTTGTGGCTGGATTCGAACCTCTTGATCTACTGCAAGGCGTGATGATGCTGGTTGAGCAGAAAATAGCAGCCTGTAGCCGGGTAGAGAACCAATACCGGCGGGTGGTGCCCGACAACGGCAATCCGCTGGCGCAGCAGGCTATCGCCAGAGTGTTTACCGTGGAGGGCGAAAGCGAGTGGCGTGGGCTGGGTGTAATTGCCCACTCCGGCGTGCGTCTCAGCGACGCGTTCCGGCGCTTCGATGCAGAAACGCATTTTCAGCTCTGCCCGCAGCAGACCTATGACGATCCGCGCGCCCGCTGCGGCGAGGTACTAACGGGCCGCTGTAAGCCGCACCAGTGCCCGCTGTTTGGTCAAACCTGTAATCCACAAACCGCCTTCGGCGCGCTGATGGTCTCTTCAGAGGGGGCGTGCGCCGCCTGGTATCACTATCGCGCCCAGGAGTGTGAAGTATGAGTACGGTGCAAATGGCCCACGGCAGCGGGGGCCAGGCGATGCAGCAGCTGATTAACGCGCTGTTCCTACAGGCTTTTGATAACCCCTGGCTGGCGGAGCAGGAGGATCAGGCCCGTCTCGATCTGGCCACGCTGGCGGCGGGCGGCGATCGGCTGGCCTTCTCCACCGACAGCTATGTGATCGACCCGCTCTTCTTTCCGGGCGGCGACATCGGCAAGCTGGCAGTGTGCGGCACCGCTAACGATATTGCGGTCAGCGGCGCGATCCCGCGCTATCTCTCCTGCGGCTTTATCCTTGAGGAGGGGCTGCCGATGGCGACCCTGCAGGCGGTGGTCAACAGCATGGCGGCCACGGCGAAAGCGGCCGATATCGCCATCGTCACCGGCGACACCAAGGTGGTGCAGCGCGGAGCGGCGGATAAGCTGTTTATTAACACCGCGGGCATCGGTGCTATTCCCACCGGCCTGCACTGGCGGGCGCAGACGCTGCAGCCAGGAGACGTCGTGCTGGTGAGCGGCACGCTGGGCTGCCACGGCGCGACCATTCTCAACCTGCGTGAGCAGCTGGGGCTGGACGGTGAGCTGGTGAGCGACTGTGCGGTACTCACGCCGCTGATCCACTCCCTACGCGCTATTGACGGCATTAAGGCCCTGCGCGACGCCACGCGCGGCGGCGTTAACGCGGTTGTGCATGAGTTTGCCGCCAGCAGCGGCTGCGGTATTGAGCTTAACGAGGCCAGCCTGCCGGTGAAGCCCGCCGTACGTGGCGTATGTGAGCTGCTCGGCCTCGACGCCCTCAACTTTGCCAACGAGGGCAAACTGGTGATTGTCGCCGAGCGTCAGGCCGCCGAGGCCGCGGTTGAACGCCTGCGCCTGCATCCGCTGGGGCGTGATGCGGCGATTATCGGTGAAGTCGTGGCTCGTAAAGGTGTGCGAGTGAGTGGTCTTTACGGCGTGAAGCGCACCCTGGATCTTCCCCATTCAGAACCCCTGCCGCGCATTTGCTAAGGCAATTCCCGGCAAGATAAAAAACGATTAGGCTTTTGGCACCCCGTTCGGTGCCTTTCTGGATTAGCACAATTCTGGATTAACACAATGTCGAATACACCGATGGGCGATCTCGGACAGCAGGGGCTGTTCGACGTCACCCGGACTCTACTGCAGCAGCCGGATCTCGCCGCGCTGGCGCAAGCCCTGACCGGCCTGGTCAAGGAGTCAGCGCTGGCGGATCGCGCCGGCATTGTTCTCTGGCGCGCCGGGGATCGCCGGGCCAGCTACTACGCCTCTGGTCCGGACGGCTCTGCCGTCGAGTACGAGGATGAAACCGCCCTGGCCCACGGCCCGGTGCGCCGCATTCTCTCCCGCCCGCAGGCGCTGCACTGCAGCTACCAGGATTTTAGCGCGGCCTGGCCGCAGCTTGCGGAAAGTCACCTTTACCCCGCCTTTGGCCACTACGGGCTGCTGCCGCTGGCGGCAGAGGGGCAGATCTTCGGCGGCTGCGAGTTTATCCGTCACGATGACAGGCCCTGGAGCGCCCAGGAGATGGAGCGCCTGCACACCTTCACCCAGATCGTGGGCGTCGTGGTAGAGCAGATCCAGAGCCGGGTCGACAGCGGTCCAGACTACGATCTGCTCTGCCGCGAGCGCGACAACTTTCGCATCCTGGTGGCCATCACCAACGCGGTGCTCTCTCGCCTTGATATGGATGAGCTGGTGGGCGAAGTCGCTAAAGAGATCCACCGCTATTTTGATATCGACGCCATCAGCATCGTGCTGCGCAGCAGCCGCAAGGGCAAGCTGAACATCTACTCTACCCACTACCTTAACGAGCGTGCGCCTCTGCACGAGCAGAGCGAGGTCGACGAGGCGGGCACCCTCTCCGAACGGGTATTTAAAAGCAAGGAGATGCTGCTGCTCAACCTGCACGAGCGTGACCGGCTGGCGCCCTACGAGCGGCGGCTGTTTGAAACCTGGGGCAACCAGCTTCAGACTCTCTGCCTGCTGCCACTGATGTCCGGCGACACGCTGCTGGGCGTTCTCAAGCTGGCCCAGTGTGAGGAAAAAGTCTTCACCACCGCCAATCTTCAGCTGCTACGCCAGATTGCCGAGCGGGTGGCGATTGCCGTCGACAACGCCCTTGCCTACCAGGAGATCCAGCGTCTGAAGGAGAGGCTGGTGGATGAGAACCTCGCCCTGACCGAGCAGCTTAACAACGTCGAGAGCGAGTTCGGGGAGATCATCGGGCGCAGCGAGGCGATGTTCAGCGTGCTTAAGCAGGTGGAGATGGTGGCCCACAGCAACAGCACGGTGTTGATCCTCGGCGAGACCGGCACCGGCAAAGAGCTGATCGCCCGGGCGATCCACAACCTCAGCGGACGTAACGCCCGGCGGATGGTCAAGATGAACTGCGCGGCGATGCCTGCCGGCCTGCTGGAGAGCGATCTCTTTGGTCACGAGCGCGGGGCCTTTACCGGGGCCAGCGCCCAGCGCATCGGACGTTTTGAGCTGGCAGATAAAAGCTCGCTGTTTCTGGATGAGGTCGGCGATATGCCGCTGGAGCTGCAACCGAAGCTGCTGCGCGTATTGCAGGAGCAGGAGTTTGAGCGCCTCGGCAGCAACAAGCTGATCCAGACCGACGTCCGGCTGATCGCCGCTACCAATCGGGATCTCAGGCAGATGGTACAGGATCGCGAGTTCCGCAGCGATCTCTACTACCGGCTCAACGTCTTCCCAATCCATATCCCGCCGCTGCGCGAGCGGCCGGAAGATATTCCGCTGCTGGTGAAGGCCTTTACCTTCAAAATCGCCCGGCGGCTGGGGCGCAATATTGACAGCATCCCCGCCGAAACGCTGCGCACCCTCTCCGGCATGGCGTGGCCGGGCAACGTACGCGAGCTGGAGAACGTAATTGAGCGGGCGGTGCTGCTGACGCGCGGCAGCGTGCTACAGCTGTCGCTGCCGGAGATTGCCGTTGCCGCTACCACGCCGGTGGCGGTAGCCCAGGAGGGTGAGGAGGAAACGCAGCTGATCCTGCGGGTGCTGCGGGAGAACAACGGGGTCATCGCCGGGCCGAAAGGGGCCGCCCAGCGGCTGGGCCTCAAGCGCACTACCCTGCTCTCGCGCATGAAAAGACTGGGAATTGATA